>NZ_JBSVXS010000041.1:0-45077 GCF_054070155.1 Pseudomonas sp. SDT291_1_S447 | reverse complement strand
ATTGCTGACTGACCCGCCGCCTTCGCGAGCAGGCTCGCTCCCACAGGGGATGTGTGTGTGGCGGGCAATAAAAAACGCCCCCGGTCTTTCAACCGGGGGCGTTTTTGTGTGGCGGAGCGAAAGTTACTTAACTTTCACACCTTCCAGCGAGATATCCAGATCCGCGGTTTGCGAGGAAGGACCTGGGCCCTTGATCCCGAAATCGTTCAGGTTGAGGGTGGTCTTGGCGTTGAAGCCAGCACGCTCGCCGCCCCATGGATCCTTGCCCTCGCCGTTGAACGTGGCCTTGAAGGTCACAGGTTTGGTCACGCCGTGCAAGGTCAGGTCGCCAGTCACGTCAGCAGTCTTTTCACCGGTCGATTTAACGGCAGTAGAGACGAACTTGGCGTCAGCGAATTCGCCCACGTTCAGGAAGTCTTTACTGGCGATGTGCTTGTCACGCTCAGCGTGGTTCGACCACAGACTGGCGGTTTTCACATCAACCGAGATCTTGCTGGCTTCAGGTTTGGCCGAATCCCACGAGAATGTACCGTCGAAGTCTTTGAAAGTACCGTGGATGAAGCTGTAACCCAGGTGGCTGATTTTCCAGTCAACGAAGGCGTGCTGGCCTTCCTTGTCGATTTTGTAATCCGCAGCCATGGCCTGACCAGCCGAGAGCAGTGCAGAACCGATTGCCAGAGCGGCCAGAGTCTTTTTCAACATGCTTTCTTTTCCTTTGAGTCGAGGTTGAACTTCAGGCTTTGCGACCGAGCATTCGTGTCAGGGTCGCATCACGATCGATAAAGTGGTGCTTCAATGCTGCCAACGCATGGAGACCGGAAAAAATTACCAGCGCCCACGCCAGCCAGAGATGAATCACCCCAGCGGTATCTGCCTGATCCGGTAGCCCGGAAACCAGTGCAGGAACTTCAAACAGGCCAAACACCGGGATCCCGACACCGTCTGCGGTGGAAATCAGGTAACCGGCAAGCATCACAGCGAACAGCGCCAGATACAGAAACCCGTGGCCGAACCTGGCACCGATACGGGTCATGCGGCTGTAGCTTTGCAGCGTCGGCGGCGGTGGGCTGATAAAGCGCCAAAGCACCCGTAACACCATCACGGCCAGCAACACTAGGCCGATGCTCTTGTGCAGATCCGGCGCGTCTTTGCGCCAGCTGCTGTAGTAATCCAGCCCGACCATCCACAAGCCCAGCGCGAACAGCCCGAAGACCACAAGCGCCACACCCCAGTGCATGAAGATGCTGACCCAACCATAGCGCGAAGAAGAGTTACGTAGCTGCATTGCCCAAATCCTGTGAGAACTGCGAACCAAGACTAGCGAGTTATCTATCGAATTAAAGCGGAAAATTTCGCTTTGAAATATCGAGAAATACGATCAAGAGTCTGGAAGTGGCGTGTTAAGGAAAGATTAAAGGCGATTTCGTCGCGCAGCGCTCGGGTTATGCGGCTCGACTTTCGCTGTCCGGTCCAGCTCGCCCCCGGAGCAAGCGACGATTTCAAAAAGGTCGCCGAGAGAGAAACTTCTACTCAATAACTATGTATCGCTGACTGCATGCCTGCACCTGATCAAATGATGACTCGACTATTCATTGAAAAGGTAAACCCCTATGGCTATTCGTTATACCCCCTTTCAAGCAGGTGGCACTTCCGAGTTACCACCAAACCAGACAATGTCTCCGGGGCAATATTTGCAGTCCGAAAATGGTCAATACCGTTTGGTATTACACAGCGATGGCAACCTAGTGATAAAAGAAGGTGAGCAATAGTCTGGATTGCCGACAACAATCAACCTTACAGTGCAACTCTGCATCCAAAGAAGATGCGTGAGCCACTACAATTTGTCGTCAGTAATAACGGATTTCTCTTCGACCCCTCCAGACGGCGACTATGGATTGCCGAAAGCACCCACAGCCTCGAAAAGTCGCTGTGGTACAACACTTACCTGACGATGCAGGACGATGGCAATCTGGTCATTTACGACCAGCGCAACGGCAACCTGCGTTGGTCTCGATTCGGTTTTGTCCCCGGGCGGATTCGAAAACCCAAGCAACGATGGCTCAGAAAGTTACCGAACGGCACCGAGTTCTATAAATGGGATTTTTAACAGGTCACCGCTCTTTTGATTGATCAGTTGGTGAAAAGCGGTGGCGGCTGCAAGCAATCGGCACTATAGGGATCTATCTTGCAGTGATGGGCAAGTTCAGCATTATATCCACCTGGAAAGAAACGCCCATTGGCACAGCCGGAAAGTGTCATTAACAAAAGTACTACCGTTAGCGTTTTCATCGAGCGCCTCCAATTTTTTCAAGCATAAATTTGGAGATCAGGCAGCCGCTATCATTTCGTTCTGATTGTTTTGTGGGAATTGTCCTGCGCAGCGGTAAGCATTGAGACTGCACAGGGAAGGATTGAAGTGTGTGCTTCTGGCAAAAAAAACGCGGCCCATTTGGCCGCGTTTTTTATTGAAGCAAAGGCTTACTGCGCCTTCGTCTCAGTAGTGGCTGCCGGCTTGGCTGCTGGCTTCTTCGCCGGTTCAACCTTTTTCGCTGCCGGTTTCGCCGCAGGCTTTTTCGTCTCGGTTTTAGCCGCAGGCTTCTTCGCCGCAGGCTTGGCTGCCGCTTTCTTCGCTGGCTCAGCTTTCACCGGAGTCGCTGGCTTCGGCGCTTCCACCGGAGCTGGCGCAGGTGCCGGAGTCGGCGCAGGTGCTGGAGCAACCGGAGTTGGAGCCGGCTCTGGCGCCTTCACTGGCTCAGGCTTCTTCTCGTCATCCGAACCGCCAAACAGGTTGCTGAAGAAGTTGCCCTTCTTCGCCGCCACGGCACCCGCCGCGCCTGCCGCTGCTGCGGCCGGAACCACTTTGGCTGGCTCGAACGATTTGCCCGCCGCCAGATCTTCAACCTGACTCGCCGCCCGCTGACCGGTGCGCAGTGCGCCTTCCAGCGTGCCCGGGTACAAGGTGTCGGTGTGTTCGCCAGCGAACGTCACGCGTTGCAGCGGACGTTCCCACAGGCGCCAGAACTTGCTGATCTGCCCCGGGCCGTAAGCCAGGTACGCACCGCCCATCGACGGGTCGGTGCTGTAGCGACGGATTTCATAACCGGTGAACGAGCCACGGGCCTGTGGATAAAACGCGTGCAGACGAATCAGCACCTGATCGACCATCTGCTTGTCACCAAACGCCTGCATCACACGAGCATTGTCGCCGGACAGGTTGATCACCACGTTGGCGCCGCCCTTCAGGGCAGGTTCGATCCAAAGCATGCCGAGACCGGTGTTGCTGTAGATCTCGCCGGACATGCGCGCCTTGCTTTCCCAAACTGGCGTCTTGAACTTCAGCATGATCTGGTCGCGCCAGCCGTAGTTGGTGCCCTTGATCGCGGCCATGTGCTGGGCATCCAGCGCCGGGGTCAAAGCAATCTTGTTCAGCGCGCGCAATGGCACGGCCAACACCACGTAGTCAGCCTGATAGCCAACAGCGCCGACCTTGACAGTCACGCCGTCCTTGTCCTGAGTGATCGCCGACACCGGCGAGTTGGTCTTGATGGTTTTGATCTGTTTGACGAAGGCCTGCGCCAGCACCTGGCTGCCGCCGACCAGACGCGAAGCACGCAGGTCACGGTCGGAGATGCCGCGATAGACGCGGTTCTGCTGCGCGAAATACAGCAGCGACAGGCGCGAAGGTTCGTCGTAGTGGGTGCGGATGTCCTGGTTGATCAACTGACGTGCAGTGGCCGGCAGGTTCTGCTTGTCGAGCCAGCTCGACACGGTGATCTGGTCCAGCGCGTGCAGGGTGCTGGTCGCCGCCGGGTTTTGCGGATCGTCGATCGAACGCGCCAGATCATCGAGGGTTTTCTGATAGCGCTTCAAGGCATCAGCGGTGGCTGGCTGCTTGGTCGCCAGATCGGCGGCGGAGAAATACTCGCCATCGATCAGATAGCCCGGGGTCCGCACGAACTCAGGTGCCGGCGTGGTGCCCAGCTTGAAGGTCGAAACGTACTTGTTCAGCACCGGCTGCGTCTTGTCGTTGCCGATCCACTCGCTGGTGGCCATGCCCGAGCGCCCGCCCAGACTAGGTTTGGCTTCCAGCAGGGTGACCTGCCAGCCTTTGTTTTGCAGTTCATAAGCGGCGGTCAGGCCCGACAGGCCGCCGCCGATCACGATTGCAGTTTTATCCTTGGCCAGCGCTGTAACGCTGAACAGCCCCAACATCACCAGCGCACAGGCGCGCAGCCAACCGACAGACATTCAGCGAACTCCGGAAATTCACGTAGGAAAAAGCACTTTTGCGGGTCAGACGACCCAAAGAACCGCGAAGAATACGTTAGCCATCAAAACGCCGCCAGCGACGTCTATCGGCTCATACAAAGTAGCTCAATCGACACAATGGGTTGTTCCCACGCGACGCATTGCATAGGCTTGCGCGATTGTTTGCCCGCGCCTGACGCGAGCCGCCTCGAGGAGACTGTAAATGGGCCTGAATAACCAGTGGATGCAACGCGACCTCGCGGTGTTGTGGCATCCCTGCACCCAGATGAAAGACCACGAACAGCTGCCGCTGATCCCGATCAAGCGCGGTGAAGGCGTCTGGCTCGAAGACTTCGAAGGCAAGCGCTACCTCGACGCCGTCAGCTCGTGGTGGGTCAACGTGTTTGGCCACGCCAACCCGCGCATCAACCAGCGCATCAAGGATCAGGTCGATCAACTCGAGCACGTGATTCTCGCCGGTTTCAGTCATCAGCCAGTGATCGAGCTGTCCGAGCGTCTGGTGAAGATGACGCCGGAAGGCCTGAATCGGGTGTTCTACGCCGATAACGGTTCGTCCTGCATCGAAGTCGCGCTGAAAATGAGCTTTCACTACTGGCTCAATCGCGGCCAACCGAACAAGAAGCGCTTCGTCACCCTGACCAACAGCTACCACGGTGAAACCATGGCGGCGATGGCGGTCGGCGATGTGCCGCTGTTCACCGAAACCTACAAAGCGCTGCTGATGGACACCATCAAGGTGCCGAGCCCGGATTGCTACGGGCGCCCCGAGGGCATGAGCTGGGAGGAACATTCGCGCAACATGTTCGCGGCCATGGAACAGACCTTGGCAGAGCATCATGACAGCGTCGCGGCAGTGATCGTCGAGCCGTTGATTCAGGGCGCTGGCGGCATGCGCATGTATCACCCGGTGTATCTCAAGTTGCTGCGTGAATCCTGCGATCGCTACGGCGTGCACCTGATTCTCGACGAAATCGCCGTTGGCTTCGGCCGCACCGGGACGATGTTTGCCTGTGAACAGGCCGGCATTCGTCCGGACTTCCTCTGCCTGTCGAAAGCCTTGACCGGCGGCTATCTGCCGCTGGCCGCGTGCCTGACCACCGACGAGGTCTACAGCGCGTTTTACGACGACTATCCGACCCTGCGCGCGTTCCTCCATTCGCACAGCTACACCGGTAATCCGCTGGCGTGTGCGGCGGCGCTGGCGACGCTGGATATCTTCGAGCAGGACAACGTCATCGAGAACAACAAGGCCCTGGCCCAGCGCATGGCCTCGGCGACGGCGCATCTGGTCGATCACCCCAATGTGTCTGAAGTGCGCCAGACCGGCATGGTCCTGGCCATCGAGATGGTCAAGGATAAGGCCACGAAAGAGGCCTACCCTTGGCAGGAACGTCGCGGCTTGAAGGTGTTCCAGCATGCGCTGGAGCGCGGCGCGTTGCTGCGTCCGCTGGGCAGCGTGGTGTATTTCCTGCCGCCGTACGTGATCACCCCGGAGCAAATCGACTTCCTCGCCGAAGTCGCCAGCGAAGGCATCGACATCGCCACGCGTGACAGCGTCAGTGTGGCGGTACCGAAAGACTTTCACCCGGGGTTCCGCGATCCAGGCTGATTCAAAATTTGTGGCGCCTGAACTGCCGCTTTCGCGAGCAGGCTCGCTCCCACAGGGGAATGCATTCCAAATGTGGGAGCGAGCCTGCTCGCGAATGAAGTCGACACCGATCCACCTGATTCACATCTTTCCAGAGACCCGAAATGAGACTGTCCCGCTTCTTTATCGACGCCCCCCTGAGCACTGGCGAACACGAATTGCCGGAGGCCCAGGCGCATTACATCAGCCGCGTGCTGCGCATGGCCGAGGGCGATGCGGTGCAGCTGTTCGACGGTTCCGGCCATGAGTTTCGCGGCGCCCTGCTGGAAGTCGGCAAGAAGCGCGTGACCGTGCAGATCGACGAGCAATTCGCTGGTCAGGTCGAATCGCCGCTGCACATCCACCTCGGCCAAGGCCTGTCCCGTGGCGAGCGGATGGATTGGGCGATTCAGAAAGCCACCGAGCTGGGCGTGAATGAAATCACCCCGATCTTCAGTGATCGCTGCGAAGTCCGCCTGAAAGACGAACGCGCCGACAAACGCCTGCTGCACTGGCGTCAGGTGGCGATCAGCGCGTGTGAGCAATGTGGGCGTTCGCGGGTGCCGGTGATTCATCCGCCGGTGTTGTTGGGAGACTGGATCAAACAGACCGAAGCCGAGTTGAAACTGGTGCTGCACCCGGTGGCTGAGCCGTTGGTGAATCATGCCAAACCCGCGACTTTGGCGTTCTTGATCGGGCCGGAAGGCGGTTTGACGGATGCCGAAGTCGAGCAGGCCAAAGGCAACGGCTTTCATGCTGCCCGCCTCGGCCCGCGGGTGTTGCGCACCGAGACGGCGCCGGTGGTTGCACTGGCGGTGGCCCAGCAGCTTTGGGGGGATTTCTAATCCACAATTGGAATACGTTCCCCTGTAGGAGTGAGCCTGCTCGCGATAGCGGTGGATCAGCCACAAACGCTGTCGACTGACAGGACGCCATCGCGAGCAGGCTCACTCCTACAGGGGGATGGTGGCGTCTCTAGAGGACGTAAAACAGAATCGCGACAAAGTGCAGCAAGCTCCCCGCGATCACAAACAAATGCCAGATCCCATGCGCATGCCGCAGCCGGTGATCAAGGGCAAAAAAGATAATCCCCACCGTATACAAAACCCCGCCCGACGCCAGCCAGGCAAACCCGGTGGTGCCCAGCGCCGCAATCAGCGGTTTGACTGCCACCAACACAATCCAGCCCATCACCGCGTAAATCACGATCGACAGAATCCGCGCTTCCGAACGCGGTTTGATTTCCTGCAGGATGCCAATCAGCGCCAGCCCCCAGACAATCCCGAACAACGTCCAGCCCCACGGCCCGCGCAGGGTCACCAGGCAGAACGGCGTATAGCTGCCGGCAATCAACAGGTAGATCGAAAAGTGATCGACCTTCTTCATGATCGCTTTCTTGCGCCCGCGCACGCTGTGGTACACGGTTGAAGCGCTGTAAAGCACCAGCAGGGTGAAAGCGTAAATCGCCACACTGACAATCTTCCACGGGCTGCCGTCGAGGCAGGCGATCACCAACATCCACACGCCACCAATAAATGCCGCCACCGCCCCGACCAGATGGGTCCAGGCGTTCAATCGTTCTCCGTGATACATGTATTGCTCACCTCACATTCGTTACCGCAGCGCGCAAGGCTCGGGCCTTGAGCGTAAAAGCGCAATGTTTCTGTTCAACACCAGCCTGCACACGTCGTGGTAATTGGGCACAATCGACCGATACCAAAAAGAGTCCGCGCCATGCTGATCGACGAAGAATTGACCCTGAAAAAACTCGAGGTGTTCCTCGCCTTCATGCGCACCGGCAACCTCGCCCGCGCTGCAGCCGAGTTGCAGACCAGCAACGTCAGCGTGCACCGCGCCATTCATTCGCTGGAAAGCGCCCTGCGCTGCCCGCTGTTCAAACACGAAGGCCGCAACCTGACGCCGCTGGAAAGCGCTTACGTACTCGAAGAACGCGCGCAGAAGCTGATCAACGACGTCGTCGAAAGCGTGCGCCTGACCCGCGAAGCGGCCGGTTTCTCCGCTGAACGCTTCAAGCTTGGCTCGCTGTATTCGTTGACCGTGAAGACCGTGCCGCAACTGATCATGGGCCTGAAAATCCGTCGCAGTGAACTCAACATCGACCTGATCCTCGGCTCGAACATCGACCTGCTCTACAAGCTGAAAAACATGGAAGTCGACGCGATTCTGGTGTCACTGGACGACAGCATCAACGACCCGGACTGCGAGCAGATTGCGTTGTTCTCCGACGATATCTTCCTCGCCACCCCGGCGGATTCAAAGTTCGCCCAGCGCAGTGAAGTGGATCTGGCCGAGGTGCGTGATGAAACGTTTATCACGCTGACCCAGGGCTTTGCCACGCATCAGGATGGCGTGCGGGTGTTCAAGCAGGCGGGGTTCGAGCCGAAGGTGGCGATGCAGGTGAATGACATCTTCACGCTGCTGAGCATGGTCAGTTCGGGGGTGGGTTATGCGTTGCTGCCGGGACGGATTGCGGCGGTGTATGAGAATCGGGTGAAGCTGATTCCGTTGCAGGAGAAGTACCGGTTGCAGCAGCACATTGGGGTGGTGTTTTTGAAGGCCAAGGAGAGGGATCCGAATTTGCTGGCGTTGCTGGCGGAGTGTCGGATGTATGCGAATCGGCAGGCTGGGGTTTAGATCAAGATCAAGAGCTACCCCCTCACCCCAGCCCTCTCCCCCAAGGGGGCGAGGGGGAAAGGGAGCAGATCTGCATGGGTTTCGAGTCCTGAGTTCGACTCAGGAATTTCAGGTCGGCGTACCTCCAACATCAACCTCGGTCAGTCCCCTCTGCCTCAAAGGTTAGATGGGGAAAGGGAGCAGATCTCCATGGGTTTCAAAGCCTGAGTTCGACTCAGGAATTTCAGGTCGATGTATAACGCCAAAACAACGCGGTCAGTCCCCTCTCCCTCCGGGAGAGGGCTAGGGTGAGGGGCTGTTGATCTTCAGCCCACAATCCCGCGAACAATGAAAAACAGCAGCGATGGCCCAAGCAAACACCCAAGCCCGGTA
This sequence comes from Pseudomonas sp. SDT291_1_S447, assembly GCF_054070155.1. Classification (NCBI taxonomy): domain Bacteria; kingdom Pseudomonadati; phylum Pseudomonadota; class Gammaproteobacteria; order Pseudomonadales; family Pseudomonadaceae; genus Pseudomonas; species Pseudomonas sp. SDT291_1_S447. The sequence continues at coordinate 36,154 of NZ_JBSVXS010000041.1, read as the reverse complement.
TGAAACGTAGCCGTCAACGCCCCATAAGGCACCAACCGCCGATCCGTCGCCGCCAGCCCCGCCGTCACCCCACTCACCGTCCCGGCCAGACCACCAAACACCATCGCCGAACGCGGGTTATCCAGGCCCATCCAGCGCGCCGCGACCGGCGTGCCGACCATCACCAGAATCGCCTTGATCAACCCGGTGGCAATCGACAGCGCCATCACATCCGACGTCGCGCCAATCGCCGCGCCAGTCACTGGCCCAACAATGTAAGTCACCGCACCCGCGCCAATGGTAGTCATGCTCACCGCATCGCGATAACCGAACGCCCAGGCCATGCACGCGCCGACAATGAACGGCAGGATCGTGCCCAACAACAGCGCGATCACACCAATCAACCCGGCCTTCTTCGCCTCGGTTGCCTGCACTTCAAACGCGGTGGCAACAATCGCAAAATCACGCAGCATCGCCCCACCCATCAGGCCGATGCCAGAAAACAACGTCAAGTCCGCCAGACCTTTCTGGCCGCCAGTCATGGTGCCGCCGACCCACGCCAAAACCAGACCAATAACGATGGCAATCGCCGAGCCGTGAATGCGTCCGAACGTCAGGCGTTTGGACAGAACCACCGACACCCACATGATCACGCCGACAAAAGCGAATGCAGTGACCAGCCCGTTATGTTCCAGACCTTTCTCGATGAGATCCCACATATCAGCGACCTCCTACTGGCGTGCCGACCGGGGAGATTTCCGCCGGTTCATCAGGCAATGGCTCGCCTTTATGCGTGCGGCTGATCAAGGCAATCGTGCAGCCACAAACCACCACCGAACCGATCGCCGCCAGCACCGCCACCGGGCCACCGTGCAGCGCAGTGACAACGTTCTGTTGCGCCGCCATCGCCACCACCACCGGAATGTACATCGCGCCCCAGAAGCCGACGCCCATCTCGCATTCCTTGGTCATGCCGCCGCGTTTCTGCATCCACAACCGCGCGCAGATCAACAGGATCATGGCGATGCCGACCCCGCCGACATTGGATTTGACGCCCAACAACACGCCGAGCATGTCACCCATGATCACCCCTGCCAGCGTACAGATCGCGAGCAGCGCCACACCGTAAATAATCATTGTTGTAGTCCTCAAAGTGCATCGTCGAATGTTGTTTTTGTTGTTCGAAGCTTGAGTCGCGGCGGTTTAGAGTTGGCGGCTACCCTCCTCACGCAATAGCGCTTGCAGGGTGTCGAGACGCGCACTGTCGAAGGCAGTGACGGTGCCTTGTTCGAACACCCGGCGCGCCAGCCCGGTCAGTACCGCACCAGGCGGCAGTTCGATTTGTAGACGCACACCGCGCTCGTAGGCGCTTTGTACGGTGCCGCGCCAATCCACCACGCGGCACATGTTGAAGGCGAGGTCGTCGCGCAGCGCTTCTACTTTGCTCACAGGACGCGCGCGACTGCCGCTCAGGTAAGCGATTTTCGCGGTTTTCAGTTCGATCTTGGCGAAGGCTTCGGCGAGGGTTTGCGCCGGTTTTTCCAGCAGCGGGCAGTGCGACGGCACGCTTACCGCCAGACGTTTCGCCAGACCGGCGCCACGACTGCGCGCCAGTTCGGCCACCGCTTGCATGGCCTTGTCACTGCCGGCAATCACCACCTGATTGTCGGCGTTGATGTTGGCCAGATACACCGGCGCATCCTCGCTGTGCACCTGCGCCAGCAGCGTTTCGACTGTGGATAATTGCAGGCCGATGATCGCGGTCATGCCGTAGCCCTGTGGATAAGCCTGTTGCATCAGTTCGCCGCGCAGGCTGACCAGATGCAACGCATCGCTGAAGCTCAACGCCCCCGCAACCACTGCTGCCGGGTAAGCGCCGATGGACAGGCCGGCGACATAATCCGCCGTGAGTCCGTCCTGCAATAATTGCCGAGAAGCAGCGACACCAGCGATCAGCAGGCACAGCTGAACCGCCCTTGTCGTGCGCAACGCTTCGCTGGAGTCGAGTAGCGATACGTCTTCACCGAGCACATCACTGGCCTCGGCCAACGATTCCCGAGGCAAGCGCTGCAGCATGCCCGCTTGCTGCGCGCCCTGGCCGGGGAACACCAGCAGACTGCTCACGCTGCCTGCTCCTGCGGGTTCCATGGATCAATCACCAGGCAAGCCTGATGAGCGTTTTTCAGCAGCACGCGCGCAGATCCGCTGGCCCATTCACGCAATGCCACAGCACCGAACGGCGTCTGCAACTGCATGTCGATCCGGCACTCGGCTTGATCAAAAATCTCTACGAATTTACGAGCCTGATTACGCGTGATCAGCTGCGGTGTACGCAGAATCAGATCGAGATCACTGGCCGCGTGCATCACTTTAAAACTACTGGCCAATTCAAACCCGACACTGCCGCTGACACCCCAGACCCAACCGCAGTCATCGAGCATCGGCCGCAGTTGTTTGAGCGCGTGCATGACCGGCAGATCGCGCTCGCACTCAACATGACAAAGCGCTTCGGGACTGACCCGACAGGCAACCGAATCGACCGCCATAAACGCCGCCAACCGCTGCTCGCGCAATACACCGCGCACGCCGACTGCGATAGAACCCTCATCGCTCAACGCCCGACGCACCACCACCGGTTGCCCGGCAGCCAGCGACTCGACTGCCCACAACGGCGCATCCGCCGGCAACTGCGCCGGGGCCATGCCCCAGAGCAGATCGTGGGCCAGAGGCGTGTTCACCACTGCGCCCTCAACAGTTCGCGCACTTTGCTGGAAGCCGCACGATTTTTCGCGCCGAGACGATTGCTCAGATCAGTGCTGACGACATCGCCGATGGCTTGCTTCAGGCACTCGTTAACGCTCGAAAGATCATCCGCCGTCGGCTGCTCAATCTGTTGCACCGACAGGGTTTCCCAGAGCAAACCGAGGCTCGCATAACTGTCGATGTCATAAGCCATCGGAGGCACACTGGCGGCCAGCGCTTCCAGCTCTTCAACACTGCGCAACGTCACTCGCGCCGCCGAAGCCTTGCCCATGGCATGCACCATCACGCCGGGATCGCGCAACGCAATCAAACGGTTGGCCTGATAACCATGCGCCAGAAACGCCCCGGACATCGCCTTACCGACCAGCAACGCAATCACCGGATGCCCAGCCAAACGTGCGCGGGCATAACTGTCCGCTGCACCGGCCAGCGCCTGATGAATACCAAGTGCTTCTTCGCGCCGACCATAAGCCTGGCTTGGCACATCGACGATGGCAATGATCGGGCGCTTCTGCGCTTTATCGCGGTCAGCGCTGATCGCATCATCCACAGCCTTGGCCAGACCCCAGCCCTCAAGCAACCCGACTTCGCCATTGCGAGCGCGAGGAAAACGATTGTCCGGATCAGCAACCACAGCGATAAAACGCCCTAGCTCACCGTCGGCAACCTTCAACGATGGCGGCAAACCCTCTACCGCTTTCGCCCCGGCGCTCAAGGCGTTGAACCAGTTCAAGCCGCGCAACGAATAACTGCTCATGAGCGCTCTCCTTGATACAGATCGCGAACCACCGACGGTTCGATTTGCGGGTCAGTGTTCAGGCTTCCGAGGCGTTGCAGGAACCATTCGGCGCGCTGGCTGCGTGGTTTCGCTGGCAAACCTTGCTGGAGCAATTCGCCGACCTGCTGACGAATCTTCGCCACGTCATCGGCGACATAACGATCCACCAGACCACTGGCGAACCGCTGCTCGCCACCGGTCAGACTCCAAATGAACGGGCGGTCGCGCGAGTCGTACTCTTCGATCCCGGCTTCTTGCTCAATCACCTGCGGGCCGTTCAAACCGAGACGTGCTTCCTGAGTCACCAACAGATAGCTGCACAGCGCAGCGGCAATGGACATACCGCCGAAACAACCGACACTGCCAGCGACCACACCGACCACCGGTTGGTACTGCTGCAAATCGACAATCGCCGCATGAATATCGGCAATCGCCGCCAGCCCGAGGTTGGCTTCCTGCAAGCGCACACCACCGGTTTCCAGCAACAACACCGCCCGAGTCGGGATGCCTTTGCGGTTGTCTTCAGCCGCCAGTTCCAACGCGCCGGCAATCTTCGCCCCGCCGACTTCGCCGAGGCTACCGCCCTGAAACGCGCCTTCAATCGCGGCAACAACCACCGGCAAACCATCGAGGCTACCCTTGGCAATCACCACGCCGTCATCGGCCTGCGGCACCACGCCCTGGCGTTCAAGCCACGGCGACATCACCCGTTGAAACGGGTCGAGCAATTCGCGAAAGCTGCCGGCATCGAGCAAGGCTTTCGCCCGTTGCCGCGCGCCGAGTTCGACGAAGCTGTGTTTGTTAAGCAATGCGGCGCTGTCAGTCATGGCCGATCTCCTCGAAACCTTGTTCCAGACGCAGGCGCACCACCCCCGGCGTCGCGCCGAAGTCGTGGATATCAATGGCCATTGCCGGCGGCGTGGTGCCGTCGAACATCCGCGCAAACAGATGCTGCCAGCGCAGCTGCGCGCCGTTGACCGAGGTCTGCACATTGATCGTCAGCTTGCCGGCCAGACCCGGCTCGATCAGCACTTCCAGATCACCCGAGCCGACACAACCGACCAGCGCACGACCGCGTGGTGGCTGCCCGGCGGGGAATTCAAACGATAGGGTTTCCATCAAAACGCTCCCTGAAGGATGCCGTTGTGCTCGATACGGTCGAGCAGCAGCGTGGCGGCGAGCAAGTCGGCGGCGCCACCGGGCGAGGCATTCAATGCGATGAGTTGTTGATCGAGTTCGTGCAGGCGACGGCGACCGCTGAGGCTGGCGCTGCCACCGGCGTCGAGCACGGCTTGCGCGCCGTGTTGCATGGCCTGCAAACCCTCTTCGCCGGCGCGGTAGAGCACGCAGGTGTCGGCCAGATTGGTCATGATTGCGAGCAAGGCGTCGAGCCGGGCGTTCTGTTCGCCGCTGGCGTTGGCGCGGCTGCGTTTGAGTTGTGGCAGACCGCGTTGCAGCACCGAGGGGAAGCCGAGTTGTGCTTCTTCACGAGCGCCGCGAACGCCGTAACGCAGGGCGACTTGCGCGCCGTGGCTCAACAGTTTGGGTGCGTGGCGGTCATCTAGTATGGCTAGGCGTGCGGCGCGCAGAGATACCGCGTTGGCGCTGGAAGATTGCGGTTCCAGTGCAGCGGCCGTCACCAATAATCCCAGCGCCCAAATGGCGCCGCGATGGGTGTTCACGCCGTTGGTGGTCGTGAGCATGGCTTGCTCGCCTTCACGGCCGATGCGGCCAATCGCTTCGCGCAACGTTGAATCGACTTCGCCGATTGCAACCGCCGCTTCAGCCATCTCTTTAAACGCCGGCCACAACGACAGCGCCGAAGCGTGCATCAGGCCCAAGTGCAGATCGGTGTGCGCGCCATTGCCGCGACGGTCGACCAGCGCCGGTTTCGGCGACAGATCGGCTTCGTCGATCAGCGCGTCCACCGCCAGATCGGCCAATCGATCAGCCAGGGACAGCGGTTTCGCTTGCAGGTTAAATGCGTGCATTACCAGCTCCTGAATTTGGCGGGCGGGTTGTACAGGCCGCCGGACCACTCGACCAGATCGGCCACGCTTTTCGCCGCGAGCAATTCGCGAGTGGCGTCGGTGCGGCGGATGCCGAGGTCTTCGGGCAAGGCGATCAGGCCTTCGCGGCGCATGCGTTCGGTGTCTTTCGGGTTGTGGCGCAGGCCGATGGCGGTGACACCCGCGACGGCGGCGATCATCGCCTGGCGTTCTTCCAGCGAGCGCGCCTTGTACAGGTAGGCGATGCCTTCTTCGGTCAGCAGGTGGGTGACGTCGTCGCCGTAAATCATGATCGGCGCCAGCGGCATGCCGCTTTTCTTCGCCACCTCGACCGCGTCGAGGGTTTCGACGAAGGTCGGTTTGCCGCCCTCCTGGAACGTCTCAACCATTTGCACCACGAGCTTTTTGCCGCGTTCGAGCATCGGTTGCTGCGAGTCGTCATGACGCATATCCAGCCACGCCGGGGTGCCGTGACGGCGACCGCGCGGGTCGTGGCCCATGTTCGGCGCACCGCCGAAACCGGCGAGGCGGCCTCGGGTCACGGTTGAGGAATGGCCATCGCCATCGACTTGCAGCGTCGCGCCGATAAACAGATCCACCGCGTATTGCCCGGCGAGTTGGCAGAACATCCGGTTGGAACGCAGTGAACCGTCACGGCCGGTGAAGAACACGTCCGGGCGGGCGGCGATGTAGTTTTCCATGCCCAGTTCGGTGCCGAAGCAATGCACGCTTTCGACCCAACCGCTTTCAATCGCCGGGATCAGCGTCGGATGCGGATTCAGCGTCCAGTTGCGGCAGATCTTGCCTTTGAGGCCGAGGGATTCGCCGTAGGTCGGCAGGATCAATTCGATGGCGGCGGTGTTGAAGCCGATGCCGTGGTTGAGCGACTGCACGTTGTGTTTTTCGTAGATGCCACGGATCGCCATCATCGCCATCAGCACATGCACGGGCTTGATGTGGCGTGGGTCGCGGGTGAACAGCGGTTCGATGTAGAACGGCTTGTCGGCGACCACGACGAAATCGACCCATGACGCGGGGATGTCTACGCGAGGGAGCTCGCTGACGTCGTCGACCAATTGGTTGACCTGGACGATGACGATGCCGTCGCTGAACGCGGCCGGTTCGATCAATGCCGGGGTGTCTTCGGTACTGGGGCCGGTGTAGATGTTGCCGGCGCGGTCGGCCATAAACCCGGCCGAGAGCACGACGTTGGGGATCAGGTCCACCACCAGCCGTGCATAGAGTTCGATGTAAGTGTGGATCGCGCCGATTTCTAGCAGGCCGTCTTCGAGTAACTGGCTGATGCGCAGGCTCTGGGTGCCGGCGAAGGAGAAATCCAGCTTGCGGGCGATGCCGCGTTCGAACAGATCAAGGTGCTCGGAGCGGCCGACGCTGGGCATGATCATGTGCAGGTCGTGGAGCTTTTCCGGGTCTGCCTTGGCCAGTGAGCGCGAAAGGAAATCCGCTTGCTTCTGGTTGTTGCCCTCGAGTACCACACGGTCGCCGGGGTGGATCAGCGCTTCGAGCGCGGCGACGATCTTGTCGGTGGGCAACACCACACCGTCGGCCAGCCCGCGCACCTTGTCGAGGCGGCGCTGCTTCTCATCGCGCCGCCGCGTCCAGCGCGAGTCGGGGGAAATTGTTGTTGTCATGCTCACTCCACGGGGTTCGCTGTCGTGGAGCTAAGGTAGGCGTGTGGGGTGGGGGCATCAATCAAGCGCGGTGGTGAATCGTTACGCTCAGGGTAATGATCAAGAGCCGCCCTCACCCTAGCCCTCTCCCGGAGGGAGAGGGGACTGATTGGGGGATGCTCAAGGGATACGCCGACCTGATCGTGCTTTACCGAATCCATAATCGACTCGGTTTTTCAGGTCGATGTATGACGCCAGACACCTCGGTCGGCCCCCTCTCCCTCCGGGAGAGGGCTGGGGTGAGGGTCGGCTTTTAAGTCACTCCGTCGGCACCAACCTGTCCAACAAACGGTTGACCGCCATCTCCGCCACCATCACCACCTGCGCAATACCTTGCACAGTCTTGCGGTGCGTACCTTCCACCATTGCCGCATGGTTGTTGAGCATCACAGTAGCCGAGCCAAGGGTTTCACTGGCGTCGGCCAGCAGGGATTCGGTGTCGGCATTGGGGTTGGCCATGTACAGCGTGTTGGGGGTGTAAGGCGTGGCCATCAGGTCGGCGTTGGTCGGGCCGAGGTAATGGTCGAGGGCGCGCTCGGCGGCTTCGTGGAATTTCTTGGAGTCGGGGGATTCGTAGGGGGATGCCGGGTCGGTGACCGGCGGGTTTGGCGTTACTTTGAACATTTACCAGATCCTCATTCGGGCTAGCCACCGCTTCCCTACTAAAAGAAGTGGAGGCAGCTGTGCGCAGGTTAGTAGACCGGGGATCTGGGAAACCGGCGCGCCGAAGCGCCCTGCGCACAACCACCATAAAGTGCAGGTATGGAGTACCTGACTGTCTGATGAGCTATACGCCCCAAATATGACGGGCTACTAAACCCGATCACTGGAAATCAGTGACGGAATCAAGTTACGCAGCATGCCCAAGGCGCACAAGCCGGCGGATTCTGGTGCATGCGTAGGCAGCGGCGCAAGGATTTGTAGGCTGGTGAGCCGTAACACCTAGTGTCTTTAAACAACGCGACTGAAAGGCGTTTATTGCGCACAGAGATTGACCACTTGTCTGTCGGATTGAGGTGTGGCGACTGACGCCTTCGCGAGCAAGCTCGCTCCCACAGGATATCTTCAGAGAACGCAGATTTTGTGTACGACATAAGCCCACTGTGGGAGCGAGCTTGCTCGCGAAGAGGCCAGCAAGATCACCGCAAACCCAGGATCAGTGAACGAGCCCAGCATCCACCAACAACTTCTCCAACCCCAACAAATCCGGCACCTTCGCCACCTGCTCCCCGACCTGCACCGCCGCCTGCTCCAGCCCACACAACGGCACATCGACATAACTCAACTGACTGTCGAGCTTGTACGAACGCGGAATCCCCTGCACCAGCAGCGCAATGAACTTCAGCTCCGGCAACCCGCCGAGAGCATTGAGGATGACAATCCGCGCGCGCTCGCCAATGACGATTTTCTGCCCGCACGCCGACTCAAAACTCAGCAGCGGAATCTGCCGCTCACGCCACGTAACCTTGCCGAGATACCACGGCGGCGTATCCAGATCGAAGGCACTGGCCTGGTAATCGATCAACTCAGCGACAGCGACGTTAGGCAGGATCAAATTGCGATCCGCCAGCGGCAGCAGCAACCCGGTCAGTTGGCTGCTGCGCTGATTATGCCGGCGCTCATGCATGTTTCTTGCTCCACTGGGCAATGCTTTCAAGCAGCACCGACTCTTGATACGGCTTGCCGAGGTAGTCGTTGACGCCGATGGCCATGGCACGGTCGCGGTGTTTCTGCCCGGTACGTGAGGTGATCATGATGATCGGCAGGTGTTGCAGGCGTTCGTCATTGCGCACCTGGGTGGCGACTTCGAAGCCGTCCATGCGCGGCATTTCGATGTCGAGCAGCATCAGGTCGGGCATGTGTTCTTCGAGCAGCAGCATGGCGTCGACACCGTCCTTGGCGGTCAGCACGTTCATGCCGTGACGCTCGAGCAAGCGGCTGGTGACCTTGCGCACGGTGACCGAGTCGTCGACCACCATCACCAGCAGCGGTTTGTGCGGTTCGCTGTCGATCTCCGGCAGTGACGGCGGCTGCACAATCCGCGCTTGCATCGCGCGGATTGGCGCGAGCAGATCGAGAATCAGCACCACCCGACCATCGCCAAGAATCGTCGCGCCGGATACGCCCTGCACTGCCGCGAATTGCGCACCAAGGCTCTTGACCACGATCTCGCGGGTGCCGGCCATGGTATCGACCAGCACCGCGATGCGCCGGTCGTTGTAGTGCACCAGCAGCACCGGCAATGGCAGGTTCTGGCCGAGCAGTTTCGGTCGTGGCGCAGTTTTCAGCAGCTCGCCGAGGTAGCAGAGTTCATAGGTCTGGCCGCCGTACTGGTAACGCGGCGGATCAACCCGGAAGTGCGCTTCCAGATCATTCGGCAGCACGCGGACGATGCCTTCGATGGTGTTCAGCGGAATCGCATATTGATCCTCGCCACACTGCACCATCAACGCGCGGTTGACCGACACGGTGAACGGCAGACGAATGCGGAAATGCACGCCCTGCCCCGGCACCGAATCGATGCTCATGCTGCCGCCGAGCTGCCGCACTTCTTCGTGCACCACGTCCATGCCGACGCCACGTCCGGAAATCTGCGTGATTTTTTCGGCGGTCGAGAATCCCGGCTGGAGGATGAACTGCAACACGTCGCGGTCGCTGATCTCCGCTTCCGGCGCGAGCATGCCGCGCTTGATCGCCTTGCGCCGCACCGCTTCCAGTGGCACCCCGGCACCGTCGTCGCGAATATCGAAAACGATGTCGCCGCCCTCGCGGGACAGGTCGAGGCTGATCTGTCCTTGCGCCGGTTTACCCGCCGCCAGCCGCACTTCGGCGGACTCCAGACCATGGTCGACGGCATTGCGCAGCATGTGTTCCAGCGGCGCGGCCATGCGCTCGAGCACGTTGCGATCCATCTCGCCTTCAGCGTTGCCGACGACGAAGGCAACGTCCTTGTCCAGCTCTTCAGCGACCTGACGGACGATGCGTTTCAAACGCGGCAACATGCGCTCGAACGGCACCATGCGCGTGCGCATCAGGCCTTCCTGCAATTCGGTGTTGATGCGGCCCTGTTGTTGCAACAGGTTCTCGGCGTCGTGGTTGCGACGGTCGAGGGTTTCCTTGAGGTCGAGCAAGTCCGATGCCGATTCGAACAGCGCCCGCGACAGTTGCTGCAACTGCGAATGACGGTCCATTTCCAGCGGGTCGAATTCTTCGTAGCCGAGGCGTTCGGCATCGACTTGCTGGCGGCTGAGAATCCGCCCCTGGGTTTCGGTGTCGAGGCGGCGCAACTGATCCCGCATGCGTTCGATGGTGGTTTCCATCTCGTTCAGGGCAATCTGCGCATCGTTGACTTGCTGTTCGATACGACCACGGAAGATCGAGGTTTCGCCGGCCAGATTGACCAGTTCATCAAGCAGTTCGGCGGAGACCTTGACCATGTCCGCGCCAGCCTCGGCAGCCGGCGGCGCCGCGTCAGTCTTAACCGGAACAGACAGCACTGGCGGTGTTTCTACCGCCACCGGGTGACTGAAATTCTGGATCGCATTGATCAACCGATCCGCCGGCGGACACGGTTGCCCGGCGCGCACGCCATCGAGCATTTGTGCCAAGCGATCATGACCGCGCTGCACCAGCGCAAACAGCTCCGCCGATGGCTGCAACGCCCCGGTCGAGAGACTTTCGTAAAGGTATTCCAACTCATGGGCAAGGTCGCCGATCGGGCCGATCTCGACCATCCGCGCGCCGCCCTTGAGGGTGTGCAGATCGCGCAGCAGGGTTTCCACTTCCTGGCGATTGCCCGGCTCGGCCTGCCAGCGCAGCAGTGCGGCGCCGGAGTTTTCGATGATGTCGAAACCTTCTTCGAGGAAGATTTCCAGCAACTCCGGGTCGTGACCGGCACTGTCGTGATCGGCCGCTGGCTGGGGCGTTTCGCTGACGGCCTGGCCTTGACGCACCTGACGCAGGGTTTCGATCAAATCCTGCGCCGGGGTCAGTGGCTGATGTTGTTGCAGTTGTTCAAGCAGCAGCGCCAAACGCTCATGACTCTTGAGCAGCAGACGCCTCAAGGTTTCGCTGTAGTTGAAGCGACGATCGACCAGACCTTCGTAAAGGCTTTCCAGCTCCTGGGCCAGATCGCCGATGGCCTCGACTTCGGCCATCCGCGCGCCGCCCTTGAGCGTATGCAAATCGCGCTGCAACGAGGACAGCGGCGCGGCATTGTCCGGGTCGCTCAACCAGCGCTGCAAGGCCTGGCCTGAGCTGTCGAGAATGTCCACCGCCTCTTCGAGGAAGATCTCGACAATCTCGTCATCGGGTTCAAGCGCCGTTGCCTTTTGCTGCAACTCGGCGGTGGCGCTGCCCAGTTCACGGATGCTCAGGGTGCGGCTGCCATCGCTGCGAATCAGGCCCATGGAAGAAGGATCGAGGCTCTGATCGAGCAGATCATGCAACGCCCGAATCCGCTCTGGCTGCGGCGTGACTTCCTGACCGGCAGCCAGTTCATCGAGCATGTTGATCAGCGCTTCATGGGCGTTCTGCGCTTCCTGGAAAAACTGCTCGCTGACCGCCAGGCTGCTTTCTTCCACGGCGCCGTAGAGATCGAGCAAGGCTTCGCACAACACATCCACCGGCAGCAAATCCGCCAAATGCGCGCCTTCGCCAAGGGTGGTCAGTTCATCCAGCAAGGCGCTGAGTTCCTGACGCTCGCCGGGGTGTTGTTGCCAGCGCTGTAGCAGGCTCTCAGCATCCAGCAAGATGTCCATGCCTTGAGCGAGGAAGTTAGTGATCAGTTGCGGATCGCGCTTGACCCGCAGGCCGGTATTGGGCGCATCGAGGATCGACGCCAGACGCTCGGCAAGCAGGGTTTCCGAGCGTTTGATCAGCGACTGCGCACCAACAATCGGCGCCAGCGGATCATGCTTGAGCTGACGCAGACCGACGCGGAACAGACCCTCGGCTTCAAGCAGCAATTCCACTTCGTCGAGGTCCAGCGGCAACTGGTGCGCCTTGAACTCGCGGGCCAGTTGATCGAGCGGCGCAGCAAGTTCAGCAATCGGCAATACGCCAGCCATCGACGCACTGCCCTTGAGCGTGTGCAAGGCGCGTTGCAACTCGTCACTGGCCTGCAACGGCACATGCTCGGCGGCCTGATCGAGAAAACGGTTGAGGCTGGCGAGGTGGGTTTCGGCTTCGTTGCGGAAGATCTCCAGCAACAACGGATCGAGTGCCGCCACATCGTCGACGTCTTCGGCGGCCAGCGGTTCATCGCCTTTGGCCAAGGCGTGGGCGCGGGCGGCGAGTTGATCGACATCGCTGCGCTGGCGCTGGCTGTTGGTGGCGAATTCGTTGATCAACTCGGGCAGCAACAACACCGTGTCGGTGAGCAGTTGCTGCACCACTGAGCCGGGTTCGACGCTTTGTTCGAGCACACGGTTGAGCAGGTTTTCCACCGCCCACGCCAGCTCGCCGAGGATCAGCGCGCGGACCATGCGCCCGCTGCCCTTCAAGGTGTGGAAGGCGCGGCGCAGTTCAGTCAGCGCGGCGCGATCCTGCGGATTGGCCGACCAGCGCGGCAGGTATTCGTGGAGAACTTCGAGGACCTCATCGGTTTCTTCAAGGAACACTTCGCGCAGTTCATCGTCGACCGGCTCTTCATCGGCCGGTGGCGGCATCAGGCTGCCGGGCGTGCTCAATGCCGGCGGGTTAACCGCAGAAACCGGGCTGGCCAGAACGTCGGCCAGCGACTGTACGGTTTCCGGATCGTCGAGCGCCTGCATGTCCTGCATCACCAGCGCTTCGCTGGGGCTGAGCACGTCGTCGAGCACGGGCACATGCGGTTCATTTGGAAAGAAGCCCAGACTGGCGAGGGATTTCTGCGCAACATCCAGCAATTGCTCGCCGGGTGCCTGCGGGTCGTCGCTCAAGCGTTCGAGGTAATACTCGAGGCTGCTGATGACATCGGCCAGATGATCGAGTTGTTCCCAACCCGGCTCATGCGGATCGAGCAGCAAATGTTCGCGGATAAAACCGTTGCAGGCTTCGACCAGACTCGCCGCACGGTTGAGTGGAATCATCGCCAGCGCACCGCGCACTTGGGTCAGCAGCGCCGGCAGCGGTTGCAGTTGCTGGCGATCCCAATCGGCGTCGATGTAGTCGACGATCATGTCCTTGGCCTGTTGCAGGCAGATGCGTGCTTCCTTGATGACGATCTGATGGATCTGCGTCAGGTCGGTGGTCGGCAGGCGCGAATCTTCCGGGCTTTCCGGCTCAACGGTGCCGACCATTCCGGCCAACGTCGCTTCTACGTACAGCAGCGCACCGGCAACGTCCATGAGGATCGCGTCATTCGGCTCGCGCTGGCCTTGGGCAAGGCTGAGTACCACGGCCAATTGATCGATGATCACTTTGCGCGGCTGGCCGAAACCGAGCACGGCCAACGTGTCGGCGATCTGCCGCAGCGGCGCCAGTAGGCTCTCCAGATCCGAAGTGTGCTGACGGTCGCTGCGCACGAACAGGTCGAGGCGTTCCTTGACCCGCACCAGCTCTTCGCACAATGCCGCCAGCACCGAGCGCATCGCATCGCGGTCGGGGCCGGCCAGGCGCGCGCGTTCTTCGTCGACCATCGCGCTGTCGGGCAACGCGTCGTCCAGGGAGTAGCGATCTTTCATGGTCAGCATCTGCCCGGTGGGATGTTCGGCTTTGGCAATATAGAACAACAGGCTTTTCAGCAGCTCCGCGGGCGCCGGATGATTGAGCCCGGTCATGCCCTGCTCGAGCAGGCGTTTGAGTTCTTTGTCGGCGTCCTTGAACAGGCTGCGCAGCGCCGGACTGTTGGCGATCACACCTTCGCGCATGCCTTCGACCAGCGCCGAGGCGACTTGCCACAGGGGGCTCAGCGGCGAATCACCGCTCAGCGCTTCGAGGCGGGTAAAGACTTTGGCCAGATAACCGAGGTGGGTCTGGTCATCCTGCTCGCGCAGCAAACCGACCAAAGCCATTTGCAGCATCTGGCGTAATTTGCGCAGCACGTTCGGCAGCTCTGCCGGCTCAAGCCGCGCCAGTGCTTCGGCGCTCAAGGGCAGTAACTCAGGCAGTTGCGGGCTGAACAGGCTGGTTTCAGACAACAGGCTTTCGCCACGAGCACTGCGCAGATCGTTGAGCAGCGGCAGCACCACCAACGGCAAATCGCGGCGAGCGCTCTGCACGCGGTCGAGGTAGATCGGCAATTGCCCGAGGGCTTGCAGCAACAGATGCAGGGCTTCGTCGCGATGGCTGACGCGCTCATGCTGCAGGGCTTCGACCAGATGTTCCATTTCTTCGGCGAGCAAGGCTGCGCCGTAGAACTCGACCATCTGCAAACTGCCGTGGACCTGATGGATGTAATCCAGGCACTCGTCCAGCCCGGGAAAAGCCTGCGGATCATCGAGCACGGCTTCAATCGCCTGATGCGCCAGCCTCAGCGTTTCGGCAATTTCGCCTTTGACCCATTCGAGGGCCACATAGTCGTGCCGATCACCCATAACCACTCCACTCACGCTTTATCTGTCGCCGCCGGCAAGGTGAAGCCGGACACCGAACGCCGTAACTGACTGGCCATTTTCGTCAGGTTGCCGATGCTCTCGGCGGTGGCCGTGGAGCCGGACGAAGTCTGCGAGGTGATCTGCTGGATCACGTTCATCGTCAGCGAGATCTGCCCGGCGGAAGTCGTCTGCTGCTGCGCTGCATTGGAGATGCTTTGAATCAGCGCCGCGAGGGTCTTCGACACGCCTTCGATTTCTTCCAGGGCCACACCGGCATCCTGCGCCAGTCGCGCGCCGCGCACCACTTCGGTGGTGGTTTGTTCCATCGAAATCACCGCTTCGTTGGTATCGGTCTGAATCGCCCGCACCAGGGTTTCGATCTGCCGGGTAGCAGCGGACGAACGCTCGGCCAGCCGCTGCACTTCATCGGCGACCACGGCAAAACCGCGCCCGGCATCACCAGCCATCGACGCCTGAATCGCCGCGTTGAGGGCGAGGATGTTGGTCTGATCGGCGATGTCGTCGATCAGGCTGACGATGTCGCCGATTTCCTGCGACGACTCGCCGAGGCGCTTGATGCGTTTGGCGGTGTCCTGAATCTGCTCGCGAATGTTGTCCATGCCGTGGATGGTGTTGTGCACCACCTCGTTGCCCTTGTTGGCGATTTCCACGGAGCGCTCGGCTACCGCTGAAGACTCGGCGGCGTTGGCCGAGACCTGATCGATGGATTCGGCCATGTCGCTGATCGCCGTCGAGGCTTCGGAAATCTGCTGGGCCTGATGCTCCGAGGCTTGGGCCAGATGCATGGCGGTGGCCTGGGTTTCCTGCACCGCTGCGGCAACCTGGCCGGCAGTGAGGTTGATGGTCGCGACGAGATCGCGCAATTGGTCGACGGAATAGTTGATCGAGTCGGCGATGGTGCCGGTGAAGTCTTCGGTCACCGAGGCGGTCACGGTGAGGTCGCCGTCGGCGAGGTCTTCGATTTCATCGAGCAGGCGCATGATCGCGTTCTGGTTGCGCTCGTTCTTCTCGGCGGTTTCGCGTAACTGGCGATTGGTTTCCCGGACCATCACCAGACCGATGAGGATGATCGAGGCTAGCGCCAGCAAACCAAGGACATAGCCGCCGATGGTGTCGGTGTTGCGCCCGCCGGCAAGGTTCTCGAAGCGAGTGGCCAGGTGCGAGGCTTCGTCGAGCAGGGTTTGCGAGAGGCTGAAGATGTTGCTCGCCGATTCACGGACTTTGAACAGCTCCGGCGAGGTTTCGAGGATTTCATCCACCGAGCCGGAAACGAACTGGAATAGCTCGGAAATCTCGCTCAAACGGGCACGGGCGTCACGGTCTTCGACCTGGCTGATTTTCAGCGTCGGATTGCCTTGCAGCATGCCGTTGAGCACTTGGCCGAAACGGGTGGCATCACGGCCAAAGGCATCGGCGGCTTGCTGCGAGTTTTCGTCGCCGGCGAGCACGGTATTGACCGCGCCAAGGATGCGTTCGGCGAGTAGCGATTGACGTTGGGCCATCGCCACTTGCGCGGCAGGAGCGCCACGTTGCAGGAGGATTTCGACGACTTTTTCGTATTCGATCTGCAACTGCGGTACGGTTTCGGCCAGAGTCGCGGCGACCTGATGCAGCGACAGCACGGTCTGTTCGCTGGAGAGAATCGCGTCGGTGTTTTTCAGCAGGCGTTCCCAGTCGAGCTGCACGGCGCGCATTTCCGGGCGCACGGTGGCCGGCGCTGGCGGCAGGCCGGTGGCGGGGTCGCCCTTTTTCAGGTAACCCCAGCGCTGAGCGAAATCGTTGCGCGCATCGCTGAGCAACTTGAACGCGGCAGCCTTGCCGGCAGCGGCTTCGGTGGCGTTCTTGGCAATGCGTTGCGAGAGCACGCGCAGTTCACCGGCATGGCCGATGTACTGTTTGTCGTAGTTCGCCTGGGTGTTGAGGTACGCGAAGTTGGCGAACAGCAGCATGATGAACACGATCAGTGCGATGAACAGCACGATGATCTGCGAGCGACTGCGCGATCCTTCCGCCGGCTTGCCTGTTTTTGCTTTTATCATCGGTCCTCGCCTGTTTGAAGCTCACCGGTAGAACCTGTAGAAGTGAGCCTGCTCGCGATTGAACGATAACGCGGTGTACTTGATACACCGCGGTGCCTGAATCGCGAGCAGGCTCACTCCTACAAGGGGTCTTTGTTGTAACGGCTATATCGCGACGCTCATGAACACCGGGGATTTGGCCAGCGCAAACAGGCTGAACACCCGCCAGTTCTGCTCACGGCGGAAATAGCCTTTGACGAACTCGGCCTTGGAGCCCTGGCGCTTGCTGATCGAAATCGGTTCAAAGCTGTCCTGCTCGAAATGCTGCAGACCAATCACCTCATCGACCATCAGCCCGGCGAACACATCGCCATGCTCGACCACCAATACCCGCCGCTGTTTACGCAACGGCGACAGTTCATGCCCGAAGAAACCACACAAATCCATGATCGGCAGCAGCCGCCCACGCAGGTTAGCCACCCCTTTGACCCATGGCTTGACCCCGGGCAACTGAGTGAAGCGCGGCTCGTGCAGCACTTCGCTGACTTCACCCATGGGCGCCACATACCAATGCTCGCCGAGGCGAAAGCCGATGCCGCTCCAGCGATCCTGGCGCGCCGGTTGCGACGGCAGGTCCGCCGCCAGCAAGCGGCAGCGCTGGTCGATTTGCCAGAGCAGTTCGAACGCGGTCAGCGATTCGCTCATGGTCGCGCGATCAGCCTTTGAGCACGTTGTTCAGGGTCTTGATCAGGGTGTCTTCGTCGACCGGTTTGGTCAGGTAGTCCTTGGCGCCCTGACGGGTGCCCCAGACCTTGTCGGTTTCCTGATCCTTGGTGGTGATGATGATCACCGGGATGTGGCTGGTATCGGCATCCTTGGTCAACTGGCGGGTCGCCTGAAAACCGTTGAGGCCGGGCATGACGATGTCCATCAGCACGGCGTCGGGTTTTTCCTGACGGGCCAGGGCCACGCCGTCGGCGCCGTTTTCGGCCTTCAGCACTTCATGGCCGTGCTTTTCGAGCATGCCGGTGAGTTTGTACATTTCAGTCGGCGAATCATCGACGATCAGGATACGTGCCATGGTTTTCCCCATTTTTCTTGTCGACCCCCGGCCCGCTGGCCGAACGTCACTGTACGTGTCTTACTGCGGCAAAACGGCGGCGAAGCCCGGAACATGGGCCTGGATCGCGTTGAGCAGTTCTTCCTTGCTGAAAGGCTTGGTCAAAAATTGATCAGAACCGACAATCCGCCCCTTGGCCTTGTCGAACAGCCCGTCACGCGATGACAGCATGATCACCGGCGTGGCCTTGAACGCACTGTTGTTCTTGATTAAAGCGCAGGTCTGATAACCATCCAGACGCGGCATCATGATGTCGACAAAAATGATCCCGGGATGGTTGTCGGCGATCTTGGCCAGGGCGTCGAAACCGTCGATCGCCGTGATCACTTCGCACCCGACATTCTTCAACAAGGTTTCGGCGGTGCGACGAATCGTTTTCGAGTCGTCGATCACCATGACCTTCAAGGCGCTGGACTGCTGTTCCATAAGAGGGCTCTACCGTCGCCTTTGCGAATCAAATTGTCCGTTTTGCGATGAGTAATGGCTGGAAACCCTTGATGTTCAAGGGCCAGCACCGCTTGGCAGCCTTTTTAGCACAGTCTCCAGATGCAATCTATCGACGGGTTTTTCCTTGACCGAAAACCCGCCCGGCGCCACTCTGGCGGCACTTTTTCAATACCGATCCGGTAGCCAATTTTCGAGGAAAACCCAATGAGCGTTCGCGTCGGGATTGTCATGGACCCTATCGCCAGCATCTCCTATAAAAAGGATAGCTCGCTGGCCATGCTGCTGGCCGCGCAGAAGCGTGGCTGGGAACTGTTCTATATGGAACAGCGCGACCTGTATCAGGGTGAAGGTCAGGCTCGGGCGCGCATGAAGCCGCTGAAAGTCTTCGCCAACCCGGAAAAATGGTTCGAACTGGACGACGAGCAGGACAACCTGCTGAGCGATCTGGACGTGATCCTGATGCGCAAGGATCCGCCGTTCGACATGGAGTTCGTCTACTCCACCTACCTGCTCGAACAGGCCGAAACCGCTGGCGTGCTGGTGGTGAACAAGCCGCAGAGCCTGCGCGACTGCAATGAAAAACTGTTTGCCACGCTGTTCCCACAGTGCACGCCGCCGACCATCGTCAGCCGCCGCGCCGACGTGCTGCGCGAATTCGCCGCCAAGCACGGCGACGTGATCCTCAAGCCACTGGACGGCATGGGCGGCACTTCGATTTTCCGCCACCGCGCAGGCGATCCAAATCTGTCGGTGATTCTCGAAACCCTGACCGCCCTCGGTGGCCAGCAGATCATGGGCCAGGCTTACCTGCCGGCGATCAAGGACGGCGACAAACGCATCCTGATGATCGACGGCGAACCGGTGGATTACTGCCTGGCGCGGATTCCGGCGCAGGGCGAAACCCGAGGCAACCTGGCTGCCGGTGGTCGTGGCGAAGCGCGTCCGCTGACCGACAAGGATCGCTGGATCGCCGCCCAGGTCGGCCCGACCCTGCGTGAAAAAGGCCTGCTGTTCGTCGGTCTCGACGTGATTGGCGAAAGCCTCACCGAAATCAACGTCACCAGCCCGACCTGCATCCGTGAAATCGACAATGCCTTTGGCACCGATATCGGCGGCATGCTGATGGATGCCATTGAAAGCAAGCTGCAAGCCTCGAGCCGCAAGCAGCAAGCTTGAAGCCAGCGGTGAGCAGCTTGTCGCTTGCCGCTTGAAGCTTGCAGCTAAAAACCAACATTGCGTTATCATGCCGTGCCTTTAAAAACGCGATGTTGGTTTTTCTGTCATGACCCTCCCGTCCGATCTGCCCGCAGAACTCGCCCACCGTGGCGTGCGCCCGGCCGATCGCCTCGGTTTTACCCTGTTCCTCGCGGCGCTGATCCATTTGGCGCTGCTGCTCGGCGTCGGTTTCACGATGGTCGAGCCCAAGCAAATCAGCAAAACCCTGGAAATCACCCTCGCTACCTTCAAGAGCGAAAAGAAGCCGGAGAAGGCTGACTTTCTCGCCCAAGAGCATCAGGAAGGCAGCGGCACGCTGGACAAGAAGACGATCCCCAAGACCACTGAAGTGGCGCCGTTCCAGGACAATCAGGTCAAGAAAGTCACCCCGCCACCGGCCGCCAAGCCGGAAGTGCAGGAGGCCGCGCCCAAGGCTGCAGTGACCACCGTCGCGCCGAAACCGAAAAAAGCGCCGACCAAGAAAGAAGAAAGCAAGACCGAAGTCAAACCGACGGTCGACGCGCCGGAATTCGACAGCTCGCAGCTGTCCAGCGACATCGCCAGCCTCGAAGCCGAACTGGCCAAGGAACAACAGCTGTACGCCAAACGCCCGCGTATTCACCGTTTGAGCGCGGCGTCGACCATGCGCGACAAGGGCGCCTGGTACAAGGACGACTGGCGCAAGAAGGTCGAGCGCATCGGCAACCTCAATTACCCCGAAGAAGCACGGCGCAAGCAGATCTACGGCAATTTGCGCCTGATGGTTTCGATCAATCGCGATGGATCGCTGTATGAAGTGCTGGTGCTGGAATCGTCCGGCCAGCCGCTGCTGGATCAGGCGGCGCAGCGCATTGTCCGACTGGCGGCACCGTTTGCCCCGTTTACCGGGGACTTGTCGGATATCGATCGGCTGGAAATCATTCGTACCTGGAAATTCGCCCGGGGCGACAAACTCTCCAGCAATTGACACACCACAGAACCCCTGTGGGAGCGAGCTTGCTCGCGAAGAGGCCGGCACATGCACCATTGATGTTGCCTGACCTGACGCCTTCGCGAGCAAGCTCGCTCCCACATTTGATCTGCGTTGTTCTCTGATCCTCAGCTTGTCAGTTTGCCCCTTCGACGCCACACTAGCGCACATGAAAAACGTCAGCCCCAGCTACCTCAAGCATCAATTCCTGATCGCCATGCCACACATGGCCGACCCGAACTTTGCCCACACCTTGACCTACATCGTCGAGCACACGGCCAATGGCGCTATGGGGATTGTGGTCAACCGGCCGCAAGAGCTGAACCTGGCCGACATCCTTGAGCAATTGCGCCCGGACATCGACCCGCCAGCACTGTGCCAGCACGTACCGATCTTTATCGGCGGGCCAGTGCAGACAGATCGCGGCTTCGTCCTGCACCCGGCGGGCAAGACCTTCCAGGCCACCGCGCAACTGGACGGTGATCTGGCCCTGTCGACCTCGCAGGATGTGCTGTTCGCCATCGCGGACGGCGTCGGCCCGGCGAAAAGCCTGATTGCCCTCGGTTACGCCGGTTGGGAAGCCGGGCAGCTGGAAGCGGAACTCGCCGATAACGCCTGGCTGAACTGCCCGTACGACGCCGACATCCTGTTCAACACCAGCAGCGAACTGCGCCTCGAAGCGGCGGCCAGGCATTTGGGGATCAACCTCAGCCTGCTGACCAGCCAGGCAGGTCACGCCTGATGGCCCTGCGCCTGATTCTCGGCTTCGACTACGGCACCAAACAGATCGGCGTCGCGGTCGGCCAGGTGATTACCGGCCAGGCTCGCGAGCTGTGCACCTTGAAGGCACAGAACGGCGTTCCCGACTGGAACCAGGTCGAAGCCCTTATCAAAGAATGGAAGCCAGACGCCGTTGTCGTCGGCTTGCCGTTGAACATGGACGGCACACCGAGCGACATGTGCCTGCGCGCGGAGAAATTCGCCCGCCGCCTCAACGGCCGCTTCAATCTGCCCTTCTATACCCACGACGAACGCCTGACCACGTTTGAAGCCAAGGGCGAGCGCCTGGCCCGTGGCGGTCAGAAAGGCAGTTACCGCGACAACCCGGTGGACGCCATCGCTGCCGCTCTGCTGTTGCAGGGCTGGCTCGATGAAAACACTGCATTGTTTGAATCCTGACAAGCGCTTCGGCGCTTTTCTTTTGAGTGAAAAACCGAGTCGTGTCCAAGGATCCGACTCGCCCCCAACAAGGAGCAACCATGAGCCTGCCAAATCCCGCCGATCTGATCAGCCAGATGGCAACCCGCCTCAAGGCGCACCTTGCCCAGCGTGAAATCACTGAACCGCGTTACATCGGCATCCGCACCGGCGGCATCTGGGTCGCGCAGGCCTTGCTCAAAGAACTGGGCAGCGACGCGCCACTGGGCACGCTGGATGTTTCTTTCTACCGCGACGACTTCAGCCAGAACGGCCTGCACCCGCAAGTGCGCCCTTCCGCCCTGCCCTTCGAGATCGAAGGCCAGCATCTGGTGCTGATTGACGATGTGTTGATGAGCGGCCGCACCATCCGCGCCGCCATGAACGAATTGTTCGATTACGGCCGCCCGGCCAGCGTGACCCTGGTCTGCCTGCTGGACCTCGACGCCGGTGAGCTGCCGATCCGCCCCAACGTGGTCGGCGCGACCTTGTCGCTGGCCGCTGACGAACGGGTGAAGCTGTCCGGCCCCGAGCCGCTGACGCTCGAACTGCAAGACTTCAACCTTTAATCCGCCCTATTGAGAGTCCCCTTCGCGATGACGCCTCTAGATACCAAGCGCCCGCTGCAGCTCAATGATCAGGGCCAGCTGCGCCACTTCCTCTCGCTCGACGGCCTGCGCCGCGAGTTGCTGACGGAAATCCTCGACACTGCCGACTCGTTCCTCGAAGTCGGTGCCCGGGCGGTGAAGAAAGTCCCGTTGCTGCGCGGCAAGACCGTGTGCAACGTGTTCTTCGAAAACTCCACGCGCACCCGCACCACCTTCGAACTGGCGGCCCAGCGGCTGTCAGCGGACGTGATCACCCTGAACGTGTCGACCTCGTCGGCAAGCAAGGGCGAAACCCTGCTCGACACCCTGCGCAACCTTGAAGCCATGGCCGCCGACATGTTCGTCGTGCGCCACGGTGATTCCGGCGCCGCACACTTCATCGCCGAGCATGTCTGCCCGCAAGTGGCGATCATCAACGGCGGCGACGGCCGTCACGCGCACCCGACGCAGGGCATGCTCGACATGCTCACCATCCGTCGGCACAAGGGCGGTTTCGAAAACCTCTCGGTGGCCATCGTTGGCGACATCCTGCACTCGCGGGTCGCGCGCTCGAACATGCTCGCGCTGAAAACCCTCGGTTGCCCGGACATCCGCGTGATCGCGCCGAAAACCCTGCTGCCGATCGGCATCGAGCAATACGGCGTGAAGGTCTACACCGACATGACCGAAGGCCTGAAGGACGTCGACGTGGTGATCATGCTGCGCCTGCAGCGGGAGCGCATGACCGGCGGCCTGCTGCCGAGCGAAGGCGAGTTCTATCGCTTGTTCGGCCTGACCACTGCGCGTCTGGCCGGGGCCAAACCCGATTGCATCGTCATGCACCCGGGGCCGATCAACCGCGGGGTGGAGATCGAGTCCGCCGTGGCCGACGGCCCGCACTCGGTGATCCTCAACCAGGTCACCTACGGCATCGCGATTCGTATGGCCGTGTTGTCCATGGCCATGAGCGGGCAAACCGCGCAGCGTCAATTCGAGCAGGAGAACGCCCAGTGAAGCTCAGCATTCTCGGCGCACGCGTCATCGATCCAAGCAGCGGCCTGGATCAAATCACCGATATTCACGTTGAAGCCTGCAAGATCGTCGCCCTCGGCGCGGCCCCAGCGGGTTTCACGGCAGTGGAAACCATCGACGCCCAAGGCCTTGTTGCCGCTCCGGGCCTGGTCGATCTGAACGTTGCACTGCGCGAGCCGGGCTACAGCCGCAAAGGTTCGATCATCAGCGAAACCCGCGCCGCCGCTGCGGGTGGCGTGACCAGCCTGTGCTGCCCGCCAAAAACCAAACCGGTGCTCGATACCTCCGCCGTGGCCGAACTGATCCTCGACCGTGCCCGTGAGGCCGGCAACACCAAAGTCTTCCCGATTGGCGCGCTGAGCAAAGGTCAGGACGGCGAGCAACTGGCCGAGCTGGTGGCGTTGCGCGACGCTGGTTGTGTGGCGTTCGGCAATGGTCTGGAGAGTTTCCGCAACACCCGCACTTTGTGCCGGGCGCTGGAATACGCAGCGACCTTCGACCTGACAGTGATCTTCAACTCACAGGATCACGATCTGGCCGAAGGTGGTCTGGCTCACGAAGGCGCGGTGGCCAGTTTCCTCGGCTTGCCGGGCATTCCGGAAACCGCTGAAACCGTGGCATTGGCCCGCGACCTGCTACTGGTTGAGCAGACCGGCGTGCGTGCGCACTTCAGCCAGTTGACCAGCGCTCGCGGTGTTGCCCTGATCGCTCAGGCGCAGGCGCGTGGTTTGAAGGTGACGGCGGATGTCGCGCTGTATCAGCTGATTCTGACCGACGAAGCGCTGATCGACTTCAGCAGCCTGTATCACGTGCAACCGCCGCTGCGTACGCGTGCTGACCGTGATGGCCTGCGTGAAGCGGTGAAATCCGGCGTCGTCTCGGCGATCTCCAGCCATCACCAGCCGCACGAACGTGACGCCAAACTGGCACCGTTCGGCGCGACCGAGCCGGGCATCAGCAGTGTTGAACTGCTGCTGCCGCTGGCGATGACGCTGGTTGAGGATGGTTTGCTCGATCTGCCAACGCTGCTGGCGCGTTTGAGCGCAGGCCCGGCTGAAGCGCTACGTCTGCCGGCTGGCAAACTGGCGGTGGGTGGGGCGGCGGATATCGTGCTGTTCGATCCGCAGGCTTCGACGGTGGCCGGTGAGAACTGGTTGTCGAAGGGTGAGAACTGCCCGTTCATTGGGCACACTTTGCCGGGTGTGGTTCGCTACACGCTGGTGGATGGGCGGATCAGTCACCAGGCGTAAACTCTAATGATCGCAGCCTGTAGTGGGCTGCGATCTGTTGGACTTCGGTTAGTAACACCAAATTGTCTAATTACTAAAATCCCGCTCAGCTCCTTTTCTAAACCAGCACATACACTCGTCTAATACCCGCTATTTGCCCTCCATCAACAGGTGTAGGAAAAGGCACGCGAGCCACAAAGAAATTTCCGACACCTTTCTTTCCTACGAAAATAACTTCGGCACAATCAGAAACAGACTACAAAATTCCCATATCCAATTTTAATACGCCCCCCTAATATAAAACCTGCAAAAAGGACGACAATTACAAAAAAGGAGGAACATATGAAAAATGGACTTACGCTTCCACCTATCGTCACCAGGGGCACAACAGGGAATTCTGGTGGCTTTACAGTTAACCATGGTTTTAGCTGGGGAACCTACGCCACGGCAGATTGGCAGGGCGCTGGAGAAGCCATTATCAACCATGATGGTCAAACCTACGCACTCCCCTTAAGCGATGGGCCTGTGTTGTCTTCAGCGGAAATGGATATGTTCCATTCCTGGCTGGAAATGAAATCTGGCATCAAAGCTTTCACCTATGAGCTCCAAATGGTGAACAAGGCAATAAATAACGATGCTCTGGGAGGTATTCGTGACCTGTGGAGAATCACTGAAAGCGATAACTACCTACTCAACAGCGCCGCTGTTATTAGCCACGGCTACTTTAAGAACAAGATTATAAATTTCAGTTTGGCCGATGCATTTGCTGCGCAGCAGAAACTGAGCCCGATAGAAGCACTGATCAAAGTTTCAGCGACAGCTCCATACAATTTAAATTACGAAACATTGACTACCGAGTTATCGGGAGGCACTTTCAGCCCGATTAAAGCTTTCGCCCACTACCTGTGGGGGAACGGGGAGAGGATGAGAGTGAGCATTAACAATATCGGCCTGAACGTCAGGGCCAACGAACTGCCGCTACTGGCCAATTCAATTGCCAGCACCAGAGAGGCCGGTACCTATTATTTATCTGATCCGAAGATCCCTTACGCAACCATCAATGACAGCAACGTCACCGGAGCTTACCTAGGAAGAATAACGTTGAGCATGGAAGGAAGTTTCACGCGAGATGTACAAGGATCCTGGATTTTCGATGGCGTCGTCAAAGCGTATACCGATACTTATGATTTCGACGCCAGCAACAGATCAACAGCGCTTGAAGTCTTAACAACAGCCGGTAGAGTATTCTCCGGAACGCATTACGAGATCGATATTTTCGGCGAGCAAAAAATACGGCTCACCGGAACTGGCTTTCAACCGACCCCGTAGAGTTTAATAACATCTTCGACGCCCGCTCAGTGGAGCTCAAATGAAGAGATTCTATAAATTTTCGAGTTGTACGTATCTCATTTTGCTCGCAGTCACATTTTGCACCGGCGCACTCATACTCACTAAAAATCTCGAGGCGCAAATATACGATGCCAAACAAGATTCAATCGGCATCCCCATTAGCGTAATGTTTGCTATATGGCTGACACTGACACTTAACCACCTAATGCAGATTCTATTATTGCGAAAGTCACGCACTCGCTTCTCTGCAAGTCTAATCCGAAAAATACCAGCATATTTGCTTGCCACGGTGTCACTGGTGATTCTTGTGGGAAGTATTGTTTATTGGTCGATACCGAACCATGCGGTAATCGCAATATTTTACGTTGCTAGCGCAATCACGTTTATCGCTTTTCAGGTAAGCACATTTGCCCAATCTAAATAACACATTAGCAAAACAGCTCTTTGAGTAACTTGCCAAACCGTTCGTCTAAGCGGTCTGGCAAGTCTCTCATGTTTACTGGAAAGCACCGCGATTCTGCGCGTTGCGCACCGAGACTTGATCATTCAGCGTCCAGAAGTCATACAACACCCCCAGAAAGAACAACCCGCCCGTCAGAAGATAGATCAGGCCACTGATCCACTTGCCCTGATACATCCGGTGCACGCCGAGCGCGCCAAGGAACGTCAGCAGAATCCACGCCACGTTGTACTCGATCGGCCCGGCGGTAAAACGCAGATCCGCCTCGCGATCCATTGCCGGGATCAAGAACAGGTCGATCAGCCAGCCAATACCCAGCAAACCGAAGGTGAAAAACCAGATCGTCCCGGTCACCGGCTTGCCGTAGTAGAAGCGGTGGGCGCCGGTAAAACCGAAAATCCACAGCAAATAGCCGATGATTTTGCTGTGCGTATCTTGCTGCTGAACAAATTGTTGATAGGGGTTCATGAAGACCTCGATTCACGCGATAGATAAATATTCTTGAATTCTTTGTGACTTTTTTACAGGTAGCCGACGTACGGCAAATGTTACCGTTGCTACCGTCAAAGCCTTATAGCACCTGACTTCTGTCCGACAATTGCGTCCATTTGCCGCTTATTTGGTTCCGTTGGCTGTCAACTGAATCGACCAACGGACTCGGAATGAAAAAAAACTCTGTTATAAAGTTGCGCGCTATCACTGAAGAGCCACGCCTAATGCGACCATTTTTCAAGACATGGCTAACCATCTGCCTATTAATGCCACTGGCCGCCCACGCCACCAATCGTGAGCAACGTCTTCCCAACGTCAACGGCTTTACCCCTAAATCCCATGCTTCGGCTCCTTCGAGCAAAAGCAGCAAAGGCAAAACCACCACGCTGAGCAGCAAGAGCCACAGCAAGCTGGTGCCACCGATGGCGAGCAAGGAAAGCAGCAATGTGCTGAGCCGTGCGGTAAACGTCCTCGGTACACCTTATCGTTGGGGCGGCAGCAGCCCAAGTAAAGGTTTCGATTGCAGCGGTTTGGTGAAATACGCGTTCAACGACGCCACGTTCGACCTGCCACGCACCTCGAACGCCATGGCCAGCGGCCACGGCGAGAAAGTCGAGCGTAAGGATCTCAAGCCGGGCGATCTGATTTTCTTCAACATCAAGAGCCGTCGGGTCAACCACGTTGCCATTTACCTGGGCAACGATCGCTTCATCCACGCGCCACGTCGTGGCAAAGCGGTGAGCATCGATACGCTGAACAAGCCGTACTGGCAGCAGCATTACGTGGTTGCCAAGCGTGTGTTGCCGAAAGAACAAAGCCAGATGCGCGTGGTTCAGCGCTAAGCCGACTGATCCGCAACGTGTATCACCAGCACTGACCTCTTCGCGAGCAAGCTCGCTCCCACAGGTGAAAGCATTCCAATTGAAGGAATGCAAACAAATGTGGGAGCGAGCTTGCTCGCGAAAGGGCCGGTGAGAACACCGAAAATCTTCCTCAGAAATTATCCGGCGTACGCGCCTTCTCCCGCGCATGCTCGCGGCTGATCAAGCCCTTGGTCAGCAGATCCTTCAGGCACATGTCCAGTGTCTGCATCCCCAACGATCCCCCCGTCTGAATCGCCGAATACATCTGCGCGACCTTGTCCTCACGGATCAGGTTACGGATCGCCGACGTGCCCAGCATGATCTCGTGCGCCGCCACCCGTCCGCCGCCGATCTTCTTGATCAGCGTCTGCGAGACCACCGCCAGCAACGACTCCGACAGCATCGAGCGCACCATCGACTTCTCGTCACCGGGGAACACGTCGACCACCCGGTCAATGGTTTTCGCCGCTGAGGTGGTGTGCAGCGTGCCGAACACCAGATGCCCGGTTTCGGCTGCGGTGAGCGCCAGGCGAATGGTTTCCAGGTCACGCATCTCACCGACCAGAATCACGTCCGGGTCTTCCCGCAACGCTGAACGCAACGCAGTGGCGAAACTGCGGGTATCACGATGGACTTCACGCTGATTGATCAGGCATTTGCGCGATTCGTGAACAAACTCGATCGGATCTTCAATGGTCAGGATATGGTGATGACGGTGGGTGTTGAGGTAATCGATCATCGCCGCCAGTGTGGTCGATTTGCCCGAGCCGGTCGGCCCGGTGACCAGCACCAGCCCACG
Organism: Pseudomonas sp. SDT291_1_S447; assembly: GCF_054070155.1. Lineage (NCBI taxonomy): Bacteria > Pseudomonadati > Pseudomonadota > Gammaproteobacteria > Pseudomonadales > Pseudomonadaceae > Pseudomonas > Pseudomonas sp. SDT291_1_S447. Next base: position 7,617 of record NZ_JBSVXS010000041.1, on the reverse strand, counting down.
CGGGGCATCGGTGATCTTGCGGAAGACGTCGCCCATGGCGAGGTCTTCCATGCTCAGCACCTTCGACGGAATCGTACGAAACACCGCCCCGGCGCCACGGTTCTGGTTAAAGGCGTTAACCCGAAAGCGCGCGACACCGGGGACTTCGAAGGAAAAGTCAGTTTCCAGATGTTTCTCGAAGTCGACCCGCTGGGTGTCGTTCATGATGTCGTAGATCAGTTCGTGCACTTGCTTGTGATCCAGCGCCGGCAGATTGATCCGCCGCACATCACCATCGACACGGATCATCGGCGGCAGACCGGCCGACAGGTGCAAGTCGGAAGCGCCCTGTTTGGCGCTGAAGGCCAGCAATTCAGTGATATCCATAGCGCTCCTCAATTCCAGTAGAATGCCGCGAACCTTCAGACCGCTGGCGCCTCTTGATGTCCACGATAGCAGACAACATTTCCCACGTTGGTTCGCGCATCCAGACCGCGACCCAAGCCGCACACCGTCCTGAAAACAGCGTCCAGTTGCTCGCCGTGAGCAAAACCAAACCCGCCGAAGCGCTGCGCGAGGCGTATGCCGCCGGCCTGCGCGACTTTGGCGAGAACTACCTGCAGGAAGCCTTGGGCAAACAGCTCGAACTGGCCGACCTGCCCTTGATCTGGCACTTCATCGGCCCCATTCAATCGAACAAGACTCGCGCGATTGCCGAGCATTTCGACTGGGTGCATTCCGTGGATCGCCTGAAAATCGCTCAACGTCTGTCCGAACAGCGCCCGGCTGAACTGCCGCCGCTGAACATCTGTATTCAGGTCAACGTCAGCGGTGAGGCCAGCAAGTCCGGCTGCACGCCTGACGATCTGCCGGCATTGGCCGCTGCCATCAGCGCTTTGCCGCGCCTGAAACTGCGCGGCTTGATGGCGATTCCCGAGCCAACCGACGACCGCGCCGAGCAGGACGCGGCATTCGCCGCCGTGCAGAAGCTGCAAGCGAGCCTCGAACTACCGCTCGACACACTTTCCATGGGCATGAGTCACGACCTCGAGTCGGCCATCGCCCAAGGCGCCACTTGGGTTCGTATCGGTACCGCCCTGTTTGGCGCCCGTGATTATTCCCAGTCTTGAACGATTCCAGATAAGGACCACACATGAGCAACACACGTATTGCGTTTATCGGTGCGGGCAACATGGCGGCCAGTTTGATCGGTGGCCTGCGCGCCAAGGGCCTGGAAGCCGCACAGATCCGTGCCAGCGACCCGGGTGAAGAAACCCGCGCCAAAGTCAGTGCCGAGCACGGCATCGAAACTTTCGCCGACAATGCCCAGGCCATCGACGGCGTCGATGTGATCGTGCTGGCGGTCAAGCCGCAGGCGATGAAAGCCGTATGCGAGGCCATTCGCCCAAGCCTGAAACCCAATCAATTGGTGGTGTCGATTGCTGCCGGTATTACCTGCGCGAGCATGACCGCGTGGCTTGGCGAGCAGCCGATCGTGCGCTGCATGCCCAACACCCCGGCGCTGCTGCGTCAGGGCGTCAGCGGTTTGTACGCGACCAGCGAAGTAACCGTCGAGCAACGTCAGCAAGCCGAAGAGCTGCTGTCCGCCGTCGGCATCGCCCTGTGGCTGAACGAAGAACAGCAACTGGATGCGGTGACCGCAGTGTCTGGTTCCGGTCCGGCGTACTTCTTCCTGCTGATCGAAGCCATGACCGCCGCCGGCGTCAAACTCGGTCTGCCGAAGGACATCGCTGAACAACTGACCCTGCAAACCGCACTGGGCGCCGCGCACATGGCGGTTTCCAGCGATGTCGACGCGGCCGAACTGCGCCGCCGCGTGACTTCGCCAAATGGCACCACGGAAGCTGCAATCAAATCATTCCAGGCCAATGGCTTTGAAGCCCTGGTCGAAACCGCACTCGGCGCCGCCGCGCACCGCTCGGCCGAAATGGCCGAACAACTGGGCAAATAAGGAGCCTTACATGATTGGATTGAACACCGCAGCGGTTTACGTGCTGCAAACCCTCGGCAGTCTGTACCTGCTGATCGTGCTGCTGCGCTTCGTGCTGCAACTGGTACGGGCGAACTTCTACAACCCGCTGTGCCAGTTCATCGTCAAAGCGACCCAGCCACTGCTCAAACCACTGCGCCGGATCATTCCGAGCCTGTTTGGTCTGGACATGTCGTCGCTGGTGCTGGCGATTCTGGTGCAACTGGCGCTGATGGCGCTGACCCTGTTGCTGACTTACGGCACCACCGGTAATCCGCTGCAACTGTTTATCTGGTCGCTGATCGGCGTGACCGCGCTGTTCCTGAAGATCTTCTTCTTCGCCCTGATCATCAGCGTGATTCTGTCGTGGGTTGCACCGGGCAGCCACAATCCGGGCGCAGAACTGGTCAACCAGATCTGCGAGCCGGCGCTGGCGCCGTTCCGCCGCTTTCTGCCGAATCTCGGTGGTCTGGATCTGTCGCCGATCTTCGCCTTCCTCGCGCTGAAACTGATCGACATGCTGGTGATCAACAATCTGGCGGCGATGACGATGATGCCGGAAATCCTCCGTCTGCTGATGTGAGCTGGTTTCGATGGGACGGTGACGACTTGATCCTCGAGTGTCACCTGCAACCGGCAGCCCGCAGCGATGACTTCGCCGGGCTGCACGGTGATCGTTTGAAGATCCGCCTGACCGCGCCGCCGGTCGAGGGCAAGGCCAATGCTTATCTGATGGGCTTTCTGGCCAAGGCGTTTGGGGTTTCCAAGAGCCAGGTCAGCTTGCTCAGTGGCGAGTTGAACCGGCAGAAGCGAGTGAAGATTTGTTCGCCGAAGAAGTTGCCGGATTTGCCGGGGTTGGTTGGGCGCTTGTCTTGAGTTTGGCGGCGTCTGTGCCCCTCACCCCAGCCCTCTCCCCCTGGAGAGGGAGCCGATTTGGGTGGTTTTCAAGACCTGAGTTCAACTCGATATCCCACGTCGGCATATCTCGAACATAAACCCCAATCAGCTCCCTCTCCGTCCGAGAGAGGAACCTGATTTGGGTAATTTTCAAGACCTGAGTTCAACTCGATAGATCAGGTCGGTGTAGCTCAAAAGAACACCTCGGTCGGTCCCCTCTACCTCTGGGAGAGGGCTAGGGTGAGGGCCGCTTGCCGCTAACCCCCCCGGTCTTTAGACTTACGCCTCATTTCAACGAGAGCAGGGTCGATGCCAACTGCCTTTCCCCCCGATTCTGTTGGTCTGGTGACGCCGCAAACCGCGCACTTCAGCGATCCGCTGGCGCTGGCCTGTGGCCGCTCGCTGGCCGCCTATGACCTGATCTACGAAACCTACGGCACGCTGAACGCGCAAGCGAGCAACGCCGTGCTGATTTGCCACGCCTTGTCCGGCCATCATCACGCCGCCGGCTACCACAGCGTCGACGACCGCAAACCCGGTTGGTGGGACAGCTGCATCGGCCCCGGCAAACCGATCGACACCAACAAGTTCTTCGTGGTCAGCCTGAATAATCTGGGCGGCTGCAATGGATCCACCGGCCCGAGCAGCATCAACCCTGAGACCGGCAAACCGTTCGGCGCCGATTTCCCGGTGCTCACCGTGGAAGACTGGGTGCACAGCCAGGCGCGTCTCGCTGACCTGCTCGGCATCGGCCAGTGGGCGGCGGTGATTGGCGGCAGCCTCGGCGGTATGCAGGCGTTGCAATGGACCATCACTTACCCGGATCGCGTGCGTCATTGCCTGGCCATCGCCTCGGCACCGAAGCTGTCGGCGCAGAACATCGCCTTCAACGAAGTGGCGCGTCAGGCGATCCTCACGGACCCGGAATTCCACGGTGGTTCGTTCCAGGAAGCGGGCGTGATCCCCAAGCGCGGGCTGATGCTGGCGCGGATGGTCGGGCACATCACCTACCTGTCCGACGATTCGATGGGCGAGAAATTCGGCCGTGGCCTCAAGAGCGAGAAGCTCAACTACGACTTCCACAGTGTCGAGTTCCAGGTCGAAAGCTACCTGCGTTATCAGGGCGAAGAGTTCTCCGGACGCTTCGACGCCAACACCTATCTGTTGATGACCAAGGCACTGGATTACTTCGATCCGGCGGCGAACTTCGACGATAACCTGGCGAAAACCTTCGAGAACGCTACAGCCAAGTTCTGCGTGATGTCGTTCACCACCGACTGGCGCTTCTCCCCTGCCCGTTCGCGGGAACTGGTGGATGCGCTGATGGCGGCACGCAAAGACGTCAGTTATCTGGAAATCGACGCACCGCAGGGCCACGACGCCTTCCTGATTCCGATCCCGCGCTACTTGCAGGCGTTCGGCAATTACATGAACCGCATCACGTTGTGAGAAAGCCATGAGAGCTGATCTGGAAATCATCCAGGAATGGATCCCCGCCGGCAGCCGCGTCCTCGACCTCGGTTGCGGTGACGGCGAGCTGCTGACCTGGCTGCGCGACAACAAGAATGTCACCGGTTATGGCCTGGAAAACGACGCCGACAACATCGCCCAGTGCGTGGCCAAAGGCGTCAACGTCATTGAGCAGGATCTGGACAAGGGACTGGGCAACTTCGCCAGCAACAGTTTCGACGTCGTCGTCATGACCCAGGCCCTGCAAGCCGTGCATTACCCGGACAAGATCCTCGACGAAATGCTCCGGGTCGGCCGTCAATGCATCATCACCTTCCCCAATTTCGGTCACTGGCGCTGCCGCTGGTATCTGGCGAGCAAGGGCCGCATGCCGGTGTCCGAGTTTCTGCCGTACACCTGGTACAACACGCCGAACATCCACTTCTGCACCTTCGAAGACTTTGAAGAACTTTGCCGCGAACGTGATGCGAAGGTCATTGATCGGCTTGCCGTGGATCAACAGCACCGTCACGGGTGGGCCAGTAAGCTATGGCCTAATCTGTTAGGTGAGATCGGTATCTACCGCGTCAGCAGCCCGCAGCTTGCAGACCACAAAGTCGCGGTCTGAATCCCGTCATTTCGAGGAGCACGATCATGGGTCGTTTAGCGTTGTTGTTATTGACTGCCTGCCTGAGCGCCAGCGCTCTGGCGGCCGACGTCATCAAGGGTGAGCGCAAGGAAACCTTTGGCGACGTCACGGTGCACTACAACACCTTCAACTCGACGTTCCTGCAACCGGACATCGCCAAGGCCGCCGAGCTGATCCGCAGCAAGAATCAGGGCGTGATCAATGTCTCGGTGATCAAGGACGGCAAACCGCTGGTCGCCAACGTCACCGGCACGGTCAAAGACCTGACCAGCCAGAGCGTGCCGCTGAATTTCAAGCAAGTCACCGAGCAGGGTGCGATCTACTACATCGCCCAATATCCGGTGCCTCAGCAGGAAACCCGCACCTTTGAAATCAAGGTGCAGAACGGCGACAAGATCAACACCATCAATTTCAACCAAGAACTCTTTCCCGGCGAATGATGAACATCAAGCAGCTCGTACTGGCCAGCCATAACGCCGGCAAACTCAAGGAACTCCAGGCCATGCTCGGCGACTCGGTGCAACTGCGCTCGATTGGCGAGTGGAGCAAGGTCGAGCCGGAAGAAACCGGTCTGTCGTTCGTCGAGAACGCCATTCTCAAGGCGCGCAATGCCGCGCGCATTTCCGGGCTGCCGGCGCTGGCCGACGATTCCGGTCTGGCGGTGGATTTCCTCGGCGGTGCGCCAGGCATCTATTCGGCACGTTATGCCGACGGCAAGGGCGATGCGGCGAACAACGCCAAACTGCTCGACGCGCTGAAGGATGTGCCGGAAGCCGAGCGCGGTGCGCAGTTCGTTTGCGTATTGGCGCTGGTGCGTCACGCCGATGACCCGTTGCCGATCCTCTGCGAAGGCTTGTGGCACGGGCGCATCCTCACCGCTGCCAGCGGCGAGCACGGTTTCGGTTATGACCCGCTGTTCTGGGTGCCGGAGCGTGATGTGTCCAGCGCCGAATTGAGCCCGGCCGACAAGAACCAGATCAGCCACCGCGCCCGTGCAATGGATCTGCTGCGCCAGCGTCTGGGCTTGAAATGACCCGTGACTCTTCCGCGTCGTCGCTGATTGTCGGCGGCGCCGCCTCTTCGCCTCGGGCGCCGCTGCCAACGCTGCCGCCCTTGGCGCTGTACATCCACATTCCGTGGTGTGTGCGCAAATGTCCGTATTGCGACTTCAACTCGCACACCGCCAGCCCGGTGTTGCCGGAGCAGGAATACGTCGACGCCTTGCTGGCCGATCTCGATCAGGATCTGCACGCGGTTTACGGCCGCGAAATCAGCTCGATCTTTTTTGGTGGCGGCACGCCGAGCCTGTTCAGTGCCGAAGCACTTGGTCGTTTGCTCGAAGGCGTCGAGCAGCGCATTCCGTTTGCTGAAGACATTGAAATCACTCTGGAAGCCAACCCGGGCACCTTCGAACAAGAGAAGTTCGTCGCGTATCGCAAGCTGGGGATCAATCGCCTGTCGATTGGTATCCAGAGCTTCCAGCAGGAAAAACTCAAGGCGCTGGGCCGCATTCACAACGGTGACGAAGCGGTGCGTGCTGCCGGGATGGCGCGGCAGGCCGGGTTCGACAACTTCAACCTCGACTTGATGCACGGTTTGCCCGATCAGTCGCTGGACGATGCTTTGAGCGATCTTCGCCAGGCCATCGAACTGAATCCGACGCACATTTCCTGGTATCAGCTGACGCTGGAACCGAACACCGTGTTCTGGAACCAGCCGCCGGTGCTGCCGGAAGACGACACGCTGTGGGACATTCAAGAGGCCGGGCAAGCGCTGCTGGCGGAACACGGTTATGCGCAATACGAAGTCTCGGCTTATGCACAGACCGGACATCCTGCGCGGCATAACCTCAATTACTGGAGTTTCGGCGACTTCATCGGTATCGGTGCGGGTGCGCATGGCAAGTTGAGTCATCCGGATGGCCGCATCGTTCGCACCTGGAAGACCCGTTTGCCGAAGGACTACCTCAACCCGGCGAAAAGCTTTCAGGCCGGCGAGAAAGCGCTGACCAATGACGAGATGCCGTTCGAGTTTCTGATGAACGCTTTGCGCCTGACTGCCGGTGTCGAATCGCGCCTGTATCCGGAGCGCACTGGCCTGTCGCTGGAAAGCCTCGCCGAAGGCCGGGCAGCGGCAGAACAAAGCGGTCTGTTGCAGGTCGAACCGTCACGTCTGGCGGCGACCGAGCGCGGACAGCTGTTCCTCAACGACTTGCTGCAACAATTTCTGACCTGACTTCAGTCCCAAGGGAAAACGCATGGATTTGATACTCGACCTGCTCGCCACCGTCTCCCGCTGGAGCCGCAGCAACCTCTCGGAAATCGCCCTGGCGCTGGTCGGCTGCCTGCTGGTGCTGTTCGGCGCCGACTTCAAAGGCTGGGTCGAACAACGCCTGGGCAGCATCGCTGGCGCCCTGCGCGTGCCGCTGATGGCACTGCTGTGCGTGATCGGTAGCGGCGCGGCGTTGATCTACGCCACACCGTGGGTGGTCAAGGGGTTGAGCCAGTTCAACAACTACAGCCTGGCACCCGTCCTGCTGGTGGTGCTGGTGCTGATCGGCGTAGTCGCCGACCGCCGCTGACTTTCAGTACATACAAAACAACTGTAGGAGCTGCGGCACGCTGCGATCTTTTGATCTTGAGACCAAATCAAA
>NZ_JBSVXS010000040.1:0-45731 GCF_054070155.1 Pseudomonas sp. SDT291_1_S447 | reverse complement strand
CGTCGACATCAATGCCGAACGTCAGACCGCTATCGCGAGCAGGATCACTCCTACAAGGTTCGGTGGTGGTTTTGGAGGATTTGTCTGTAGTTGAAGGCGCTGCTTTTTGCAGGGTTTTTCATCAATGAAAGTAGGGAAAATCTGATTTTCCCGTCACCCATTCATCACCCGTTGCCCCTCATGCAGAATCGCCCGCCCTCACACTGCAGAGAGACATCGGATGTTCGCGTCTGCCAATCAACCGCGTTTCACGTTGACCCTCGAAGGCGCCCAACATGACCTCAAAGTCCTTGAGTTCACGGGCAAGGAAGCCATCAGCCAACCCTTTCGTTTCGAGCTGGAACTGGTCAGTGAACGACCGGATCTGGATCTCGAAAGCCTGCTGCACTGTCAGGCGTTTCTGAGTTTTGATGCGGGCGGTGCCGGTATTCACGGTCAGATTTATCAGGTCGGGCAGGGCGATTCGGGGAAACGTCTGACGCGCTATCACTTAAGCCTCGTGCCACGTCTGACGTATCTGGGACACCGCATCAATCAGCGGATTTTCCAGCGTCAGAGCGTGCCGCAAATTGTTGCGCAGGTGCTTAAGGATCACGCGATCCTTCGGGATGCTTTCGAGTTTCGGTTAGGCAGCGAATACCCGGTTCGTGAGTATTGCGTGCAGTACGCTGAAAGCGACTTGGCGTTCATTCAGCGGCTATGTGCCGAGGTCGGCATTCATTATCACTTTCGGCACAGTCCCGAAGGACACCTTTTGCTGTTCGGCGATGACCAGACCGTGTTCCCGCGTCTGGCCGAGCCGACGGTTTATTTGCCGGGCAGCGGCATGTCCGCAGGCACCCCGGCAGTCCAGCGATTCAATGTGCGCGTGGAAACCCGCACCAGCGTGGTCACTCGGCGCGACTACAACTTCGAAAAGCCCCGTCTGCACCTGCAAAGTCGTGTCGACGGCGAGCAGCGCCCAGTGCTGGAGGACTATCACTTCCCTGGCCAATTCAACGATCGTGAAACCGGCAAGCACCTGGCCCAGCGGGCACTTGAGCGACATGTCGCCGATTACCGTCAGGCCGAAGGCATCAGCGACGAATCTGCACTGGTTTGCGGACATTTCCTGCAACTGAGCGAGCATCCGCGCCACGACTGGAATGACCTGTGGCTGCTGACTGCCGTCGAACACCATGGCCGCCAGCCACAAGTGCTGGAGGAATCGGTGACCAGCGATGGGGACGCTTTCCAGGGTTACCGTAATAGCTTTCTCGCCACGCCGTGGGACGTGTTTTTCCGCCCGGCGCTGGGGCCGGAAAAACCACGCATGCCCGGTTACCAACCGGCGGTTGTGACCGGGCCGAAAGACACCGAAATCCACTGCGACGAGTACGGTCGGGTCAAAGTGCAACTGGCTTGGGACCGCGACGGTGAATTGAACGAGCATTCCAGTTGTTGGTTGCGCGTTGCCAGCGGTTGGGCCCATGACCGTTACGGCAGCGTGTTGATCCCGCGAGTCGGCATGGAAGTGCTGGTCGGCTTCATCGATGCCGACGCCGACAAACCTTTGGTCGTGGGCTGCCTGCCCAACGCCGCGACACCGATCCCGCTGGATCTGCCCGCGGACAAGACCCGCAGCGTTTTCCGCAGCCAGAGCAGCCCCGGCGGTGGCGGCTACAACGAACTGCGCATCGAGGATCGCAAAGGCGCCGAGGAAATCTACCTGCGCGCCCAGCGCAACTGGACGCAGCATGTGTTGAATGATCAACAGGTGCAGGTCGACAACCAGCGCAGCATTATCGTCACCGGCACCGCCCGCCATGAGTTGAAGGCTGATGAGCAGCGCATCACTCATGGTCGGCGGCAGACCGAAGTGAGGCAGGACGACCATCTGAGCGTGAGCGGCGACCGGCATATTCGCGTGAGCAATCAGGCGATCAGCGCCAGTGGGCAATTCCACGTCAGCGCCGGTCAGCAAGTGGTCATCGATGGCGGCGCGAGTGCGACGATTCAGGCCGGCGGGCAATGGATCAACATCGGCCCCGGCGGCATTTTCAGCAGCGTGCCGGTTGTTGTAGGTGGTGCGCCGATGGCGGCGATGAGTGCCGCGCCGGTTGTACCGGGATTGCCGGAGAAACTCGCCGCCGCGCCGGCTGCCATGCTCACCGCTGCACAAATCATGAGCTTCAAGGGTGATGCGCCATTCTGCGAAGAGTGTGAGCGTTGCAAGGACGGTCTCTGTGCAGCCTGATTTTCTTCTGCCTGCCGATTGGTTGGCGCGGGAGCCGTTGAAAGTTTCCGAGCAGTTGTTCGCGGTATTCAGCAATGCCAGCGAGGCGAAGCCGCTCAAGGGCTGGCCAGACATGGCGAGTCCGATCTGGGCCGAGACGATCTATGCCGAGTGGGATGCGGTGATGCCTTACGTGGGAATTGTCGCCGCCGACAGTGAGTTTCTGCATTGGGTGGCCACCACCGAGTCGCGGGATTGGGGTTGGCTGGCGGTGTCTTCGGCGAGCCTTGAAGAGGTGGTGGCGCACTTTTGCAGCCTCACCCAAGTGCTGATGCCGGGTGGCAAAACGGTGTTTTTTCGTTTTTGGGACGGGCGCTTTCTGTTGCCGATTCTTCAGGCCGATGAGGTCGATGCGGCGCAGCTGTTCCCGCTGATCGGGCGTTGTTTGATCAATGGGCAGGCGCTGGAAATTAGCGGCAGGGCGCAGGTTTCGGGAAGGGTATTTCCGTGGTGGCAGGTACCGGAGTCGGTGCTGGCGCAGCAGGGCAATGACGTTCGAACAGCCAATGCGTTGCAGTGGTTGAGCGAGGAATATCCGGCAGTCTTCGAGGCCTTTCCCGTGGCGGTTTTGCGTTGCAAGGTGAGGCGGTTTTTTCAGGTTTCAATGTCGGAAGATTCGTCGCAATCGGCGTTGCTGGCGTTTTTGCTGGCAGAGTCGGAGTGAGTTTTCGGGGCGAAGGTCTCGGACGATTCCTTCGAGTCGCGGCGGTTTTCATGAACTGGTGGGCGATGGGTTGCAGGGATAGTCTTAAAAGGTCACCGCAGATGCGGCGACAGGGTGTAGGAGCCTTGAGACTAGAAGAGTGCATAAACGTCGTTGCCTGGTTTGCGGCAGTCTACGTGCGTCCGTAAGATCATTTGCGGCGGTTATGTGCGGGCACGCTTCGGCGTGGCCGAGTTCTCTGGTCTCGGTACTCCTACCCCGCGCATGGCTGCCACCCAAACCCGTAGGAGGGCGATGGTGGAAGCTCATTTCACTACCAGAGGTTCAAAAATGAAAACGCTAACACCCGATCCACCCTACGAAAAAATCATCCCCCATCCCGACAACCGCTTCATGGCACTTACCGGCAATTGCAGCGACATGCCGACCCTGTTCATCGACACCCACGTGCCCCTCGACATCCTTATGGACGCCGCCAACCATCGCCTGCGCGCCGTGATCCAGGTGCTGGAAAACATGTGCATGCGCGGCTCGGTCGAATGCGACTCCGTCATCCTCAGCGACTTCGCCCTGCTCTGCGTGATCCCCTTGCGCGACGGCTGTGATGTGCTTGATGTCATCGGCAGGCGCCTGCGCGAGATGCCTTCCTGATGCTTAAAAGCAACATCAAAAGATGTCAATCATCAACGATGTAAGCATCCTGAGTCCGGATAAAACGGTCGAACGCTTCTGAGTTGTACACCTGTACGCAACCATGGAATATCATTTTTTTGTCCGAGTATTCTCTGTTGGCAGAGATCTGGTCAGACGCCGCAAACATATAGTTTCTGGTTTCTTTATAGGGATCGTGTAAAACCTTGTGCGTGTCTTCATTTTCCATGACGGTGTGCATGCCTTTGCCAAAATGCGAGTAGGCGCCGGCGGACATTTCGATGTCATGCTCCAGCTCAGACTTTTGATTGAATGGCTTGAGAATGCACTCGCTCAATCCATAGTTCTTCAGCGTTTGTCTGGCTTGATCGATGTGGTTTTCGTCGGCAAGTGCTAGATATGGGCTTAGCACGACGAGTAGGAAAATGAACGGGTATCGCATGAGTTTTTGACTTCCTGTCTCTGATTTTTCGCAAGTGTAACTGCGTAAAAGCAAAAACCCTCACCCTAACCCTCTCCCAGAGGGAGAGGGGACTGATCGAGTTGTCTGGGTGAGGTACGCCGACCTGCGACTTCAGCGGCGCACTTTGCTTCGCCAGGCTTGAGTTCGCGCTGATCTTTCAGGTCGACATAAGCCGCAAGATCACCACCGTCAGTCCCCTCTCCCTCCGGGAGAGGGCTAGGGTGAGGGAAAGGCTTTTGTCCGCTCGGCTGCGAACCCCTGACTTGCCGCGCGGTAAAAGGTAAACTTTGCGCCCTTCGCAGGAGCAGCCATGAATTATCGTCACGCCTTCCATGCCGGCAATCACGCCGATGTGTTCAAACACCTGACCTTGACCCGCCTCATCGCCCTGATGTCGCGCAAGGAGCAGCCGTTTGCCTATCTCGACACGCACGCCGGCATCGGTCTGTATGACTTGCAGGGCGATCAGGCCAACCGTACCGGTGAGTACCTGGAAGGCATCGCGCGCTTGTGGGAGCAGCCGGATCTGCCGGCGCTGACCGCCGACTACATGAAGGTGCTGCACGAGATGAACCCGGACGGCCAGTTGCGCTATTACCCGGGTTCGCCGGAGCTGGCGCGGCGCCTGACGCGCCCGCAGGATCGGGTGATGCTCAACGAGAAGCACCCTGAAGACGGCGTGTTGCTCAAGGACAACATGGCCGGTGATCGTCGGGTCAAAGTTCATCTCGGCGAGGGCTGGCACGTTGCACGAGCGATGTTGCCGGTGCAGGAAAAGCGCGCGGTGATGCTGATTGATCCGCCGTTCGAGCAGCTCGACGAGATGCAGCGTTGCGCAGCGTCGTTGAAAGAGGCGATTGGCCGCATGCGCCAAACCGTCGCGGCGATCTGGTATCCGGTGAAGGATCAGCGTGCGTTGCGGCGTTTCTATCAGGATCTGGCCGGCACCGGTGCGCCGAAGTTGCTGCGCGTGGAACTGCTGGTGCACCCGCTGGATACGCCGAACAGTCTGAACGGCTCGGGCATGGCGATTGCCAATCCGCCGTGGGGGCTGGAAGAGGAATTGCGTGAGCTGCTGCCGTGGTTGTCGAAGAAGCTTGGGCAGACCCAGGGTGGCTGGCAGATGGATTGGTTGATTGCCGAGAGCTGATCAACGGCAAGATCAAAAGATCGCAGCCTGCGGCAGCTCCTACACGGTTCGGCATCGTCCACCAATGTGCGGACGATCACTGATCTCCTGTAGGAGCTGCCGCAGGCTGCGATCTTTTGCTTTCAGGATTTAATTGCCTGCCAGACTCGCTGGCATGCACACGCCGGTGCCGCCAATCCCGCAATAACCCTCAGGGTTCTTCGCCAGATACTGCTGGTGATACGTCTCGGCGAAGTACACGGTCGGCGCCTGTTCGATCTCGGTGCTGATCTCGCCCAGACCCGCCTTCGACAGTTCAGCCTGATAGGTCGCCTTGCTCTTCAGCGCTGCATCCAGATGCTCAGGCGAAGTCGCGTAGATCACCGAGCGGTACTGCGTGCCGATGTCGTTGCCTTGGCGCATGCCCTGTGTCGGGTTGTGCAGTTCCCAGAACATCGCCAGCAGCTCTTCGTAGCTGACTTTAGCCTTGTCATACACCACCAGCACCACTTCCGCGTGGCCGGTCAGGCCCGAGCAGACTTCTTCGTAAGTCGGGTTCGGCGTGAAACCGCCGGCATAACCGACGACCGTGCTGACCACGCCTTCGCGCTGCCAGAAGCGGCGCTCGGCGCCCCAGAAGCAGCCCAGACCGAAGATCGCAAAGTCGACGTCCTGGAAAAACGGGCCAAGCAGCGGGGTTTCTTCGAAGACGAAGTGCTTTTCAGGCAGGGTCATCGCGGTTTCGCGGCCGGGCAGAGCTTGTTCTTTAGTCGGGAGCACGTTTTTGTTCACCAGAATTTCCGAGCGCAGAACCATGATCGTTCCTCTCAGTCAGGATGGGATGTAAAAAGTCAGACCGCCAGTGTGCCGAATGATGTCCGATTTCGCACTATTCAAATGTGGGAGCGAGCTTGCTGGCGAAAGCGTTGTAGCATTCAACGTTTGAAGTGACTGACCCACCGTTTTCGCGAGCAAGCTCGCTCCCACAGGGGGAATTCATCCATAGGGGGAGTTTGCGGTGTTTTTAGAGGCAGAGCGGGCCGCGTGGGTAGCGTTTGAGGGCCTGGATCAGTTCAGCGCCTGGAATCGGCCGGTCGAACAGGTAACCCTGGCCGACGTCGCAACGATGACGACGCAGGAACGCCAGTTGCTCGGCGGTCTCGATACCTTCGGCCACAACCTTGAGTTTCAGGTTGTGTGCCATGGCGATCACCGCAGAGGTGATTTCCATGTCGTCCTGGTTGTCGGGGATTTCGTGGATGAAGCTGCGATCGATCTTGATGATGTCGATCGGGAATTTCTTCAAATAACTCAGCGACGAGTAACCGGTGCCGAAGTCATCCATGGCCAGGGTCAGGCCCAGACGCTTGAGCTGATCGAGCTGCAAGTGCGTGTCTTCGGTGGCTTCCAGCAGCAGGCCTTCGGTCAGTTCCAGTTCGAGCAGATTGGCCGGCAGCGCTTCTTCCTTGAGGATGTTGGCGATGGACGCGACCAGATCCGGATCGGAGAACTGTTTCGGCGACAGGTTGATCGCCACTTGCAGATTGCCCATGCCCGCAGCAGTCAGCGCTTTGCTCATGCGGCAGGCCTGACGCGCAATCCACTTGCCGATCGGAATGATCAGGCCGGTTTCTTCGGCGACGCTGATGAACTGGTCCGGGCGGATCATGCCGCGCTCCGGATGGTTCCAGCGCAACAGCGCTTCCATGCCCAGCAGACGACCGCTGCGCAGGCACAGCTTGGGCTGGTAGAACACGTCCAGCTCGTTCTGGGTCAGGGCGCGGCGCAGGTTGTTCTCGACGAAGAGTTTGTAACTGGCCTCGGCATTCAGCGCTTCGGTGAAGACTTGTACCTGATGTTTGCCGTTGGCCTTGGCCTTGTGCAGCGCCAGACCGGCGTTGCGCATCAGCGTTTGCGGGTCGCGACCGTGCAGCGGCGCGCACGCCAGGCCGACCGAGCCGGTAACGCTGATCAACTGGTTGTCGACGAACATCGGCTTGTCGAGCGTCGCCAGCAATTGGTTGGCGATCTTCTGACCGGTCGCGAGGTCGGTGTCGTCGAGCAGCACGGCAAACTCGTTACTGGCGAACCGCGCGAGGCTGCCACTTGGGCTCAGGCTGTTGCGCAGACGCCGGGCCAGACTGATCAGCAGCTTGTCGCCGGTCTGGTGACCGAGGCTGTCGTTGATCCGCTTGAAATTGTCGATGTCGACCAGCAACAGGCTGATCGGCGTGTCGCTGTCGCGGGCGAAGCGTTCGTCCAGATTGCGGATAAACGCCGGCCGGTTGCCGAGGTTGGTCAGGTTGTCGGTGTAGGCCAGACGCTCGATGCGCTGTTGCGCCAGTTTGGTCTGGGTGATGTCTTCGTAGATGCCGATGTAGTGCGTCAGCTCACGGTTATCGCCATAGACCTTGGAGATCGACAACTGGCCCCAGTACGGTTCGAGGTTTTTCCGGCGACTCTTGAATTCGCCCTGCCAGCTGTTGCTCTTGGCCAGCGCCGAAGGCGCGTCGAACAACAGTTCACTGAGGTTTTCCAGCGCCGGCAGCTCGGACAGACGCTGGCCGTGGACTTCTTCGGTGGTGTACTGGGTGATCGCGGTGAAACTCGGGTTGACGTACTCGACCACACCGTCGCAATTGACCAGCAAAAAGGCGTTGGCGCTTTGCTCTACCGCACGCTGGAACAGGTGCAGGGCGCTGGTGGCGGTGCGGCGGTTGTGGTTGTTGATAACTTGTGCGAACTGATCGGCCAACTCGCCGGCAAAAGCGATTTCATCGGACTGCCAGGCGCGGGTGACGCCGGTCTGTTCCAGACACAGCACGCCGACCACTTGGCCATCGACGCGAATACTCGCATCGAGCATGGCGTTGACGTCGCGCGGGCGCAGGGCTTCGGCCATTTCCCGGGTGCGCGGATCGCGCATCGCATTGTGTGCGTCGATGGCGCGGCTGCTGTGCAGGGCTTCCATGTAGTCAGGGAAACTGCTGATGTCGATCACGTCCGGGAGGATGTATTCCTGGGTCGCGCGGTGGTACGCGGAGATCGGCACCAGTTGCTGGCCTTCGAGATTCCACAGGCTGGCGCAGTCGATTTCATAGATATCACAGGCGCAGCGGGTGATCAGTTCGGCGGCTTCCTGCAGCGAGTTGTGCGTGCTGTAGCGCTGACGGGCGAGCAGCAGAATCAAGTCCTGCTGGGCGCGCACCCGTTCCAGGTGCTGCAACTGTTCCTGCTGGGCGCGTTGATTGAGTTCAAGGGCGATTTGCAGGCGTGAATTCTGCGTTTCGAGGTCGACGGAGGGCGGCAGCGGTACTTCATCGAAAACGTGATCGACCGCCAGCAGATAGCCGCGCAGCAGATGACGGTTGTGTTGTTTGTAGGCTTCGCCCAGTTCCAGGATGTTCAGTGCACCGGCAGCCGTGTGCAGGGTGTAACGCACCAGATAATGCGGGCTGACGGTCAACTGTTGCTGGATCGCGTCGTGCAGTTGATAGCGCGCTTCGGGTTCCATCAGGCTGGCGTAGGGTGAGCCGACCAGCGCGCAGAGTTCGACGGCCGGCTGGCCGAACTGGCGTTCGCAGTTGGGATCAAGAAACAGCATGGCCCAACTGGCTTCATTCAAGCGCTCGAAACGCAGCATGCCGAGCCGCGAGGGCACAGGCAACTGCGTCACTACCTCGGCCGCCATACGGCTGGCGGCATCGGGTTGGCTCTTCATGAAGGGAACTCGCTTGGAAATATGCTGAACGCGCCGGGCTCTCGCCCTCTTTACTGTTGCCTGCGGCAAGGTTGCATCATTGCGGCACCGACTGACAAGAGACATGAAGGCCAAGTGCTATAAGAATATGTCGGCTGCGCTGAACATTTCTCCAGCGTGCGGCAGAAAGTAATGCTGTTGAATGGAAAAAACGCCGTTCCAGAGCGCTTTGTGCCCCGAAACGACGCCCCTTCAACCGGTTATTCAACGCAAGGGAATGACGATCGATTGCAGCTGTTTGCCATCGCGATCGTGGTAATTGACCTGAATCTGCCCGGCGTCGACCACCATGTGAGCGAAATTGTCTTCGCTGACCACGGTGCTGGTCAGTTCATGCCGGTAATCGCCCGCCGCCGTGCGCACCAGCGGCTGATCCAGAATGAACGTGGACGCCTTGGCGTAAGGCAGCAGTTTGCTGTTGCACAGCGGTGAGGACACCACCGTATGGACTTCAAAGTCGGGGTCTTCGCTGTGAGTCAAGCGAGCGGTCAGCGAGCCATGCACGTCCCCGGAGATGAACACGACATTCTTGATCCGTCGGGTGCGGATGGTTTCCAGCAGACGCAGACGCTGCTCGGGAAAGACTTTCCAGGCGTCATCGCCGTGGAGTTTGCGATCGGGGTAGAACATCACGCTGGTGACCACGAACTTGACCCGCGCGGTGCTGTTGCTCAGCCATTTGAGCAAGGCTTGTTCCTGTGCCTCGTCGAGGATCCGTCGATCCTCGGCGGACAAGTTGCGACGGGTGCGACTGTCGGTGACAAACCATTCGATATCGCCATCGCTGAATTGATACCAGTAATGCTCGAGTGTTGCGTGATCTATATCTCCGTTAGTTGTCAGTGGATGTACCGGGCTGTGACTGGCCTGATACAGCTCATAAGCAGCCATGGCGTTACGATATAAATCACCGTCGGACTTGCTGGCATTGGCCGGCCAGTTATCTTCGATTTCATGATCGTCAAGAATCATGTAAGTCGAAGTGCCGGACATCAAGCGTTGAATGTTCGGTTGGGAAAATGCGGCACGGTATTTATTAAGGATGTCTTTGTATTCGCGATCCGGTGCGATCAGATTCAAATCATCCACATAAATTTGATCGCCGGTCATCAATACCGCGCTGATCGGTGGCTGTATGCCTTCGATCAGCTGATTGATGGATGCAAAGATCCGGTCGCCCAGTTGCGGCAGGGAGGCGATGCCCGCCGTCATGCGCAGGTAGCGGCAAGAGCCGACGATATAGGCTCTGGGTTGCAGGGTTTTGCTGGAGCGGGTGCGCATGCGGTAGATTTCCCGCGGCCATTGCAACGGCAATTCGGCAACGCTGTCCGGGGTATGCACCGGATTCATCGGGCTGAACCAGCCGGCCTGAAATTCATATTCTGTGTCGGCACTCAAGTTGTTGAGGGCGAACACATGTGACAGGTCGCGTAATTCGCTCAGATGCGCGAAGTTACCGTTGGACCATTGTTGTGTGCCGCAAGCGCGATAACGTACTCCGGCAAATACTCTTGAACTGTTCTGCCGGTCGCCACGCATGAAGATGCGTGCATGATGAGTTGTAACGTGGCCGATAATCGGGCCGATAGTTGGTTTTAACATGTCGAATCCATTCGAATTAACTTGAATTAACAGGGTTCTACTAAGTTTTATTAGTTGAATTGGCTGTGCCTAGGTTAGTTGCGTATCGAATAAAAAAGATCAGTGTCAAGCCGACCAGAGTTGTGGCCGATATCAGCGCAACGTGTGGGAAAAGAAGAGAAGGGTGTTTTCTTCAGGCAAAAAAAAGCCCCGCCAAACTGACGGGGTTGAGGTACGAGCGTGTGGCGCTCGAAAGGGTGCAGCAATCGGCCCTCCGTTGCCGGAGGGCCGATCGAGTTACAGCAGGATCGTGCGGATGTCCGCCAGCAGGCTGCCCAGACGCTGGGTGAAGCGTGCGGCAGCGGCGCCGTTGATCACACGGTGATCGTAGGACAGCGACAGCGGCAGCATCAGTTTCGGCTGGAAGGCTTTGCCGTCCCAGACTGGCTGGATGGTTGCCTTGGAAACACCGAGGATCGCCACTTCCGGCGCGTTGACGATCGGCGTGAAGCCGGTGCCGCCAATGTGGCCGAGGCTGGAAATGGTGAAGCAGGCGCCCTGCATGTCGTCAGCGGTGAGCTTCTTGTCGCGGGCTTTGGCGGCCAGCGCAGCGGCTTCGGCTGCCAGTTGCAGCAGGCTCTTCTGGTCGACGTTCTTGATGACCGGTACCAGCAGGCCATCCGGGGTGTCGACGGCGAAGCCGATGTTTACGTATTTCTTGCGGATGATCGCCTTGCCGCTTGGCGCCAGCGAACTGTTGAAGTCCGGCAGCTCCTTGAGCATGTGCGCGCACGACTTGAGCAGCAGCGGCAGGATGGTCAGCTTGACGCCAGCCTTCTCTGCAACGGCTTTCTGCGCCACGCGGAACGCTTCCAGCTCGGTGATGTCAGCCGAATCGAACTGAGTCACGTGCGGGATGTTCAGCCAGCTGCGGTGCAGGCTCGACGCGCCGATCTGCATCAGGCGAGTCATCGGCACTTCTTCGATTTCACCGAAACGGCTGAAATCGACGACCGGAATCGGCGGGATGCCCGCGCCACCGGTTGCGCCAGCAGCAGCGGCCGGTGCTTCCTTGGCCTTCTGCATCATCGCTTTGACGTAAACCTGCACGTCTTCTTTCAAGATACGACCGTGCGGGCCGCTGGCGCCGACAGCGTTCAGCTCGACGCCGAACTCACGGGCCAGTTGACGCACAGCTGGGCCGGCGTGAACTTTCGCGCCGGGCTTGGCCGGTGCGGCGGCTGGAGCGGCAGCAGGTGCAGGTGCTGCGGCAGCCGGAGCAGCAGCGGCAGGAGCACTTGGTGCAGCAGCGGCAGCTGGCGCCGGGGCAGCAGCAGGGGCTGCGCCTTTGACTTTCAGCTTCAGAATCAGGTCGCCGGTACCGACTTCGTCATCCAGCTTGATGGAAACGCTTTCCACCACGCCAGCGGCAGGCGATGGAATTTCCATGCTCGCCTTGTCGGATTCCAGGGTGATCAGCGACTGGTCGGCTTCGACGGTGTCGCCAGCCTTGACCAACACTTCGATGATCTTGGCTTTGCCGGCCGAACCGATGTCCGGAACGTGGATGTCCTGAACGCTGTCGGCAACCGGTGCTGCTGGCGCGGCTGCCGGAGCAGGCGCAGCGGCAGCAGCCGGTGCAGCAGCCTGGGCTGGAGCGGCAGCCGCAGGGGCCGCAGCACCCGCCACTTCCAGATCCAGAATCAGGTCGCCAGTGCCGACTTCGTCGTTGAGCTTGACGCTGATGGCTTTAACCACGCCAGCGGCAGGCGACGGGATTTCCATGCTCGCCTTGTCGGATTCCAGGGTGATCAACGATTGATCAGCTTCGACGGTATCGCCGACCTTGACCTGAATCTCGATGATCTGCGCCTTGCCCGACGAACCGATGTCCGGCACGTGCACTTGCTGAACCGAAGCGGCAGCAGGGGCGGCGGCTGGTGCAGCGGCAGCAGGAGCGGCCGCCGGTTTGGCTTCAGCTTTTGCAGCCGGCGCAGCGGCAGGAGCAGGGGCCGCTTCAGCGGCGCCCTCGACTTCCAGCTCAAGCAGTTCGTCGCCTTCTTTCAGACGGTCGCCCAGCTTCACTTTCAGGCTCTTGATGACGCCGGCTTTCGGGGCCGGCACTTCCATGCTGGCCTTGTCCGATTCCAGGGTCAGGATGCTCTGGTCGGCTTCGATACGGTCGCCGACCTTCACAAACAGTTCAATTACTTCACCTTCACCGCTGCCGATGTCAGGTACGCGAATGAGTTCGCTCACAAAATGTCTCCTCAGCAGTCCAGTGGGTTGCGTTTTTCCGGGTCGATGCCGAACTTGACGATGGCCTCAGCCACCACCTTAGGTTCGATATCACCACGGTCAGCCAGTGCTTCCAGGGCTGCCAACACCACGAAATGACGGTCAACTTCGAAGAAATGACGCAGTTTCTTGCGGCTGTCGCTGCGGCCGAAACCGTCGGTGCCGAGGACTTTGAATTCCTTGGACGGTACCCACTGACGGATCTGCTCGGCGAACAGTTTCATGTAGTCGGTAGAGGCGATGACCGGACCTTTACGGCCGTTCAGGCACTCTTCGACGTAGCTCAGCTTAGGCTTCTGGCCCGGCTTCAGACGGTTGCTGCGCTCGACAGCGAGGCCGTCGCGACGCAGTTCGTTGAAGCTGGTAACGCTCCATACGTCGGCGCCAACGTTGAACTCTTCACGCAGGATCTTCGCCGCTTCACGGACTTCACGCAGAATGGTGCCGGAGCCCATCAGCTGTACGTGGTGCGCCGCATCGCGGGTGTCTTCTTCGAGCAGGTACATGCCTTTCTTGATGCCTTCTTCGGCACCGGCCGGCATGGCTGGCTGCTGGTACGACTCGTTCATCACGGTGATGTAGTAGAAGATGTCCTGTTGCTCTTCGGTCATCTTCTTCATGCCGTCCTGAATGATCACCGCCAGCTCGTAGCCGTAGGTTGGATCGTAGGTGCGGCAGTTCGGGATGGTCGCGGCCAGCAGGTGGCTGTGACCGTCTTCGTGTTGCAGACCTTCACCGTTCAGGGTGGTCCGGCCAGCGGTGCCGCCGATCAGGAAGCCACGGGTACGGCTGTCGCCAGCGGCCCAGGCCAGGTCGCCAATACGCTGGAAGCCGAACATCGAGTAGAAGATGTAGAACGGCAGCATCGGCTGGTTGTGGCTGGAGTACGAAGTACCGGCAGCGATGAACGAGCTCATGGCGCCTGCTTCGTTGATGCCTTCTTCAAGGATCTGACCTTTCTGGTCTTCCTTGTAGAACATCACCTGGTCTTTATCGACTGGCTCGTAGAGCTGGCCGACGGACGAGTAGATGCCGAGCTGACGGAACATGCCTTCCATACCGAAGGTACGGGCTTCGTCCGGGATGATCGGAACGATGCGCGGGCCGATTTCCTTGTCCTTGACCAGTTGCGCGAGGATTCGCACGAAAGCCATGGTGGTGGAAATCTCACGGTCGCCGGAACCGTCAAGGATGGCCTTGAGGGTGTCCAGGTCCGGAGTCGGCACGCTGAAGCTTTGTGCGCGGCGCTGAGGCACGAAACCGCCCAGTGCAGTGCGACGCTCGCTGAGGTAGCGGGCTTCGGCGCTGTTTGGCTCTGGCTTGAAGAACGGCAGGTTCTCCAGCTCTTCGTCCTTGACCGGGATGTCGAAACGATCGCGGAACAACTTCAGGCTGTCGACGTCGACTTTCTTGGTGTTGTGCGCAGTGTTTTTCGCTTCGCCGGCACCGGTGCCATAACCCTTGATGGTCTTGGCCAGGATAACGGTAGGTTGTTCTTTGTGGTTGACCGCTTCGTGGTAAGCCGCATAGACCTTGTACGGGTCGTGGCCGCCACGGTTGAGTTTCCAGATCTCGTCGTCGGACAGATCAGCAACCATCGCCTTGAGTTCAGGCGTGTTGAAGAAGTGCTCGCGAACGAACGCGCCGTCTTTGGCTTTGTAGTTCTGGTACTCGCCGTCGATGACTTCGTCCATACGACGCTGCAGGATACCGTCGACGTCTTTGGCCAGCAGTGGGTCCCAGAAACGGCCCCAAATGACTTTGGTCACGTTCCACTGAGCACCGCGGAACACGCCTTCGAGTTCCTGGATGATCTTGCCGTTGCCGCGAACCGGGCCGTCGAGGCGCTGCAGGTTGCAGTTGATGACGAAGATCAGGTTGTCCAGCTTCTCGCGGCCGGCCAGGGAGATCGCGCCCAGGGATTCCGGCTCGTCGCACTCGCCGTCGCCCAGGAAGCACCAGACTTTCTGTTTGCCCGGCTGGATGAAGCCACGGTGTTCCAGGTACTTCATGAAGCGTGCCTGGTAGATCGCCTGGATCGGACCCAGACCCATGGATACGGTCGGGAACTGCCAGAAGTCAGGCATCAGCCAAGGGTGCGGGTAGGACGACAGGCCCTGACCGTCGACTTCCTGGCGGAAGTTGTTCATCTGGTCTTCGGTGATGCGGCCTTCCATGAACGCACGGGCGTAAACGCCTGGCGAGGTGTGGCCCTGGAAGTAGATCAGGTCGCCGCCGTGTTCGTCGGTCGGGGCCTGGAAGAAGTAGTTGAAGCCGATGTCATACAGGGTCGCACTGGAAGCGAAGCTGGAGATGTGACCACCCAGGTCAGAATCTTTCAGGTTCGTACGCATTACCATGGCCATCGCGTTCCAGCGTACCAGCGAGCGAATGCGGCGTTCCATGAACAGGTCGCCAGGCATGCGTGCTTCGTGGGTTACCGGGATGGTGTTGCGGTAAGGCGTGGTGATGGCGTAAGGGAGCTGCGAGCCGCTGCGGGTCGCGAGTTCGCCCATACGGGTCATCAGATAGTGAGCACGGTCTTCGCCTTCTTTGTCGAGAACCGATTCCAGGGCGTCCAGCCATTCCTGGGTTTCGACGGGATCGAGGTCTTGCATGGCTTGCTCCAGGGCGGAAAGGCTTCCAGAATCGGTTGCCTGAGTTTGCGACTGGCCTTGTGGGCAGACGATTTAAAATTCTTGGATTGCCGATAGGTTGTTCCGGCGGCGTGTAGTTTTACTACAAATCTTCCGGCATTTCAGCCTTTCGAATGTATAGACGAGTAGTAAAACTACAGAAGAATGGCTTGTGGCCTCCGGCTGCGTTGTGAGAATAATCGTTAAGGTTGGTCTTTTGCCATCCGAAAAAGGTGAAACTTTGATGTTCGCTGCCAAAGAGAAAGAAATTTCAGCTATTTCTAACTTTTGTTCGACAGTCCTCCGGGTAGCGGGTTTTCACCAATCACTACAAGCGGCCATTTACACGCCGATCAAGGATAGACCATGACCCTGCCCGTGCTTGCCGAACTGCCTGCCATTCTCCTGCCGTTGGTCACTCGATCCGAGCAGTCGTTCCGTACGGCCGTCGCCGCGCTGGAAGACGATCACGGCTTGGCGAACTGGACGCCAGAGCGCTGGGCGCAGTTTGCCCGCGTCACCGCCGCCAGCGAGTTTGTCATTGAACAGAGCGTTCGTGACCCTTTGATGTTGCTCACGCTGGTGCAGTCCGGCGAACTCGACCGGGTCTTCGCGCCGGGTGAATTGTGTGCGCAGATTGCTGCGGCAGTGAACGCCGCGCAAACCGAAGATGAACTCGGCCGCGCCTTGCGCCGCCAGCGCGCTCGCCATCAAGTGCGGATCATCTGGCGCGATCTCACCCGTCAGGCCGATCTGGTGCAGACCTGCCGCGATCTCTCGGATATGGCCGACGCGACTATCGACCAGGCTTATCAATGGTTGTACAGCCGCCATTGCGAACAATTCGGTACGCCGACCGGCCGCCGCAGCGGTGAGCCGCAGCAAATGGTCATCCTCGGCATGGGTAAGCTCGGCGCCGTCGAGCTGAACCTGTCTTCAGATATCGATCTGATCTTCGCCTACCCCGAAGGCGGCGAGACCGTCGGTGTGAAACGCGCGCTGGATAATCAGGAGTTTTTCATTCGTCTCGGCCAGCGCCTGATCAAGGCGCTGGACCCGATGACCGTCGACGGTTTCGTCTTCCGCGTCGACATGCGCCTGCGCCCGTATGGTTCCTCCGGCGCGCTGGTGCTTAGCTTCAATGCGCTGGAGCAGTATTACCAGGATCAGGGCCGCGACTGGGAACGCTACGCGATGATCAAGGCGCGGGTGGTGGCCGGCGATCAGGTTGCGGGCGCGCAGTTGCTCGACATGTTGCGACCGTTCGTTTATCGGCGTTATCTGGATTTCTCGGCGATCGAAGCGCTGCGCACCATGAAGCAGTTGATCCAGCAGGAAGTGCGGCGCAAGGGCATGGCCGAGAATATCAAGCTGGGCTCCGGTGGCATCCGTGAGGTCGAGTTCATCGCTCAGGCCTTTCAGTTGATCCACGGTGGCCGCGATCTGAGCCTGCAGCAGCGTCCTCTATTAAAGGTGTTGAGCACGCTGGAGGGGCAGGGCTACCTGCCGCCGGCGGTGATCAGCGAGTTGCGCGAGGGCTACGAATTTCTGCGTTACACCGAACACGCGATTCAGGCGATCGCCGACCGTCAGACCCAGATGCTGCCGGATGGTACGCAGGATCAGGCGCGTATTGCCTTTATGCTCGGTTTTGCCGACTGGGACGCCTTTCACGAGAAGCTGATGTTCTGGCGTGGCCGTGTGGCCTGGCACTTCGCCCAGGTGATTGCCGATCCCGACGAGGATGAAGGCGCCGAAAGTGAAGTGGTGGTCGGCGGTGAATGGCTGCCGCTGTGGGAAGAGGCGCAGGACGAAGAAGCGGCGTGCCGTCAGTTGCAGGAGGGCGGTTTTGCCGATGCGAGCAAAGCCCTGAAAGCACTGGCCGGTTTGCGCGGCAGCCCGCAATTGCGTGCGATGCAGCGTCTGGGGCGTGAGCGTCTCGATGCCTTTATTCCGCGTCTGCTTGCCCAGGCGGTGGAGCACAACAATCCCGATCTGGTGCTCGAGCGGGTACTGCCGCTGGTTGAAGCGGTCGCCCGGCGTTCGGCGTATCTGGTCTTGCTGACGGAAAATCCCGGCGCCCTGCGCCGCTTGCTGACGCTGTGCGCGGCGAGCCCGTGGATTGCCGAACAGATCACGCGCTTCCCGCTGCTGCTGGATGAATTGCTTAACGAAGGTCGTTTGTTCAAGCCGCCATTGGCGCCGGAATTGGCCGCCGAGTTGCGCGAGCGGCTGACGCGGATTCCCGAAGACGATCTCGAACAACAAATGGAAGCCCTGCGCCATTTCAAACTGGCGCACCGCTTGCGTGTCGCCGCCTCGGAAATCGCCGGCAGCCTGCCGTTGATGAAAGTCAGCGATTACCTGACCTGGCTGGCCGAGGCGATTCTCGAGCAAGTGCTGGCCCTGGCCTGGCGCCAGACCGTGGCCAAGTACGGCACGCCGCTGCGCACCGACGGCACGTTGTGTGATCCCGGCTTCATCATTGTTGGTTACGGAAAAGTCGGCGGTCTCGAACTGGGACATGGTTCGGACCTGGATCTGGTGTTTATCCACGACGGCGATCCGCAGGCGGAAACCGATGGGCCGAAGTCGATTGATGGCGCGCAGTTCTTCACGCGGCTCGGGCAACGGATCATTCACCTGCTGACGGCGCAGACCAACTCCGGTCAGCTCTACGAAGTGGATATGCGCTTGCGGCCATCGGGTGCTTCGGGGTTGCTGGTCAGCTCGCTGGGGGCGTTTGCCCGCTATCAGGAAAATGAAGCCTGGACGTGGGAGCATCAGGCTTTGGTGCGGGCGCGAGTGCTGGTTGGCAGTCAAGATGTCGGTCAGGCGTTCGAGAAGGTGCGCGCACAGGTCTTGGGTAAACCGCGCGATCTGGCGAAGCTGCAACAGGAAGTCAGCGAGATGCGCGCAAAGATGCGCGACAACCTCGGCACCAAGAGCACCGCAGCCGGGACGGCAGCAAATGCCTTCGACGCCACGGCGCCGTTCGACCTCAAGCAGGACGCCGGTGGTATCGTCGATATTGAATTTATGGTGCAATACGCGGCTCTGGCGTGGTCGCAAAGCCACCCGCCACTGCTGCGCTGGACCGATAACATCCGCATTCTGGAAGAGCTGGAGCACGAAGGGCTGATGCCTGCCGAAGATGCCAGTCTGCTGCGTGAGGCCTATAAAGCCTACCGCTCCGCCGCCCACCGGCAGGCCTTGCAGAAGGACGCCGGGGTGATATCGGGCGACCAGTTTGCCGAAGAACGGCGGCAGGTTTTGCGGATATGGCGTGAGTTGGGGCTAAGCTGAGTCGCAGATGTGTGAATGAATGCAAAACCCTGTAGGAGTGAGCCTGCTCGCGATAGCGGAGTATCAGACGACAACAATGTTGAATGTAACGACCCCATCGCGAGCAGGCGAAGGCCTACAGTGGATCTGCGGTGTATGCAGATTCAAGGCAAGACGAACAAACCATGTGGGAGCGAGCCTGCTCGCGATAGCGGAGTGACAGTCGACAGTTATGTTGAAGGTAATGACCCATCGCAAGCAGCGCCGCTCCCACAGTGATTCTCGAGGCGGGGAGGCGTAAATGCCTCCCCGGTTCGTTTTTGGAAACCACATGAATATTTTGATCGTTGGGCCCAGTTGGGTCGGTGACATGGTGATGGCGCAGACACTGTTTCAGTGTCTCAAGCAGCGCCACCCGCAATGCGAAATCGACGTGCTGGCCCCCGAGTGGAGCCGGCCGATCCTTGAGCGCATGCCTGAAGTGCGCAAGGCCTTGAGCTTCCCGCTCGGCCACGGCGCGTTGGAACTGGCGACGCGTCGGCGCATCGGCAAATCCCTGCGCGGTCAGTACGACCAGGCGATCCTGCTGCCCAACTCGCTGAAGTCGGCGCTGGTGCCGTTTTTCGCTGGCATCCCGAAACGCACCGGCTGGCGCGGCGAATTCCGCTACGGCTTGCTCAATGATGTGCGCACTCTCGACAAAGAACGCTATCCGCTGATGATCGAGCGCTTCATGGCGTTGGCCTTTGAAGCGAACGCCGAACTGCCGAAGCCGTATCCGCACCCGAGCCTGCAAATTGACCCGGTGACCCGCGAAGCGGCGCTGGCCAAGTTCGGCCTGAGCCTTGATCGGCCGGTATTGGCCCTGTGCCCCGGCGCCGAATTCGGCGAGTCCAAACGCTGGCCGTCCGAGCATTACGCCAAAGTCGCCGAAGCACGTATTCGCGAAGGCTGGCAGGTGTGGCTGTTCGGTTCGAAAAACGATCACTCGGTCGGCGAAGACATCCGCGCGCGGTTGATCCCGGGCCTGCGTGAAGAATCGGTCAACCTCAGCGGCGGCACCTCGCTGGCCGAAGCCATCGACCTGCTGTCCTGCGCCGATGCGGTGGTCTCCAACGATTCCGGCCTGATGCATGTTGCCGCTGCGCTGAACCGCCCATTGGTGGCGGTCTACGGCTCGACTTCGCCGGGCTTTACCCCGCCGCTGGCTGAACACGTCGAAGTGGTCCGTCTGGGCCTCGATTGCAGCCCGTGCTTCGACCGTACCTGCCGTTTCGGCCATTACAACTGCCTGCGCCAGCTGATGCCGGACGCGGTCAACGATGCCTTGCAGAAATTGCAGGGTTCTGTGGTCGAGGTTCATTAAGTTGCGGGTATTGCTGATCAAGACTTCATCGCTGGGCGACGTGATTCATGCGTTGCCGGCGCTGACCGACGCCGCCCGGGCCATTCCCGGGATCAAATTCGACTGGGTCGTGGAAGAAGGCTTCGCCGAGATCCCGACCTGGCACCCGGCCGTTGGCAAGGTGATTCCGGTGGCGATCCGCCGCTGGCGCAAAAACATCTGGAAAACCATCACCAGCGGCGAGTGGAAGCGCTTCAAGCAAAGCGTGCGCGCCAACAAATACGATTTGGTCATCGACGCTCAGGGGCTGCTGAAAAGTGCCTGGCTGACCCGTTATGTCAAAGCGCCGGTGGCCGGACTCGACAAAGGTTCGGCCCGCGAGCCGATGGCTTCGCGTTTCTATGATCGCAAACTGGCTGTGGCCCGTGGTCAGCACGCCGTCGAGCGGGTGCGGCAGTTGTTCGCCATCGCCCTCGGTTACGACTTGCCCAAAGGCCTGGGCGATTACGGTCTGAACGTCGAGCGTCTGGTCGAGTTGCCGCGCAAAAACGCCTTTGTGGTGTTCCTCCACGGCACCACTTGGGACACCAAACACTGGCCGGAAGCCTACTGGCGCGAACTGACCGAGCGCGTCGGTTATCTCGGCGTCGGCGTCAAGCTGCCGTGGGGCAACCCGCAGGAAAAAGCCCGTGCCGAGCGCATCGCCGCCGGTTTCAAACACGCCGAAGTGCTGCCGAAACTCAATCTGGCCGGCGTCGGCAAAGTCCTCGCCGGTGCGCAAGCCTGCGTCGCGGTGGACACCGGTCTCGGCCACTTGGCGGCGGCGCTGGATGTGCCGACCATTTCGCTGTTCGGCCCGACCAACCCGGGCCTGACCGGCGCTTACGGCAAGTTGCAGATTCACCTGGCCAGCGATTTCCCGTGCGCGCCGTGCCTGCAAAAGAAATGTACCTATCAACCGACCGCGCAGGATGCCCGTCAGTTTGACCTGAAGCGTGAGCAGCCGCTGTGCTTCACGCGTCTGAACCCCGAGCGTGTCGCCAGCCGACTGAGCACGTTGTTAATGGCTGAGGAGCTGCGCTGATGCAATTGGCATTCGTCCTGTACAAATATTTCCCGTTTGGTGGTTTGCAGCGCGACTTCATGCGCATCGCCCTCGAATGCCAGAAACGCGGGCACCAGATTCGCGTCTACACACTGATCTGGGAAGGCGACGTGCCGCCCGGCTTCGAAGTGCTGGTGGCGCCGGTCAAGGCGTTCTTCAATCACCGTCGCAATGAAAAACTCAGCGCGTGGATGGAAGCGGACTTGGCCAAGCGTCCGGTGGATCGCCTGATCGGTTTCAACAAGATGCCGGGGCTGGACGTCTACTACGCCGCCGACGGCTGCTTCGAAGATAAGGCGCAGAACCTGCGCAATTCGCTGTACCGCCGCTGGGGCCGCTATCGCCACTTCGCCGAGTACGAGCGCGCGGTGTTCGCCAAAGACGCAAAGACTGAAGTGTTGATGATTTCCGAAGTGCAGCAGCCGCTGTTCATCAAGCATTACGACACGCCGCTTGAACGCTTCCACCTGCTGCCGCCGGGCATCGCTCAGGATCGTCGCCGTCCAGCGGATGCCGATGAAATCCGCGCCGGTTTCCGCGCCGAATTCAATCTGAAGGACGACGAACTGCTGCTGGTGCAGATCGGTTCGGGCTTCAAAACCAAAGGCGTTGATCGCAGCCTGAAAGCGCTGGCTGGGTTGCCCGCTGAATTGAGAAAGCGTACCCGGCTGTTTGTAATCGGCCAGGATGACCCCAAATTATTCCAGATGCAGAGCGCCACTTTGGGTCTGGGCGATAACGTCACGTTCCTGAAAGGGCGCAGCGATATCCCGCGTTTCCTGCTCGGCGCCGATCTGTTGATCCATCCGGCGTACAACGAAAATACCGGTACCGTGTTGCTTGAGGCGCTGGTCGCCGGTTTGCCGGTGCTGGTCAGTGCGGTCTGCGGTTATGCCCATTACATTGCCGAGGCCGATGCCGGGCGAGTGTTGGACGAGCCGTTCGATCAGGCGCAACTGACGCAATACCTGACTGACATGTTGAAAGACGACGCTGCACGCGCGGCCTGGAGCCGCAATGGTCTGGCCTTCGCCGAGACGGCCGACCTCTACAGCATGCCGCAGCACGCGGCCGATGTGATTCTGGCGGAGCACGCTTAATGAAGTTGATGCTGGCTGAACCGTTCAAAAGCCTTTGGGCCGGACGCGATCCGTTCGCCGAGGTCGAAGGCTTGCAGGGCGAGGTATACCGCGAGCTGGAAGCACGCCGGACACTGCGCACGGAAGTCGACGGTAACGGATTTTTCGTCAAGATCCACCGTGGCATCGGCTGGGGCGAGATCTTCAAGAACCTGCTGACCGCCAAGCTGCCGGTACTCGGCGCAGGCCAGGAGTGGAAGGCTATCCAGCGTCTGCAGGAAGTCGGCGTGCCAACCATGACCGCCGTTGCTTACGGCGAGAAGGGCAGTAATCCAGCGGATCAGCATTCGTTCATCGTCACCGAAGAACTGGCGCCGACCATCAGCCTGGAAGACTTCAGCATCGACTGGGTCAAGCAGCCGCCGGAGCCAAAACTCAAGCGTGCGCTGATCGCTGAAGTCGCGCGCATGACCGGCATGATGCACCGCGCCGGCGTCAATCACCGCGACTGCTACATCTGCCACTTCCTGTTGCACACCGATAAGCCGGTGACGCCGGAAGATTTCAAACTCTCGGTGATCGACCTGCACCGTGCCCAGACCCGCGCGAAGATCACTCAGCGCTGGCGTAACAAGGATCTGGCGGCGCTGTATTTCTCCGCGCTGGACATCGGCCTGACCCGCCGCGACAAGCTGCGCTTTCTCAAGGGCTATTTCCAGCAGCCGCTGCGCCAGATCCTGGCGGAAGAAGCGCCGCTGCTGAACTGGCTCGAAGGCAAAGCCAACAAGCTTTACGCACGCAAGCAGCGTTACGGGGATGCGCTCTGATGGCGGGTTGGACTCTTGAGCCGCAATACAGTGAGCTCGCCGAAGATTTCGGCAGCCTCGAAGCGGTATTTGCGTTGCAGGGCGAGCGCCTGACCCGTGACCCGCTGTCGGAAGTGATTCGCGTGCAGCGCAACGGCGTCAACTATTACGTCAAACGCTATGTCGGCGCCGGTAAAGGCTTGCGCCGCTACCTCGGCAAGCCGCGAGTGAAGATGGAATGGCAGAACCTCAAGCGCTTCGCCAAGTGGGGCATTCCCACTGCCGAAGTGGTGGCCTGGGGCCTGGAACGACGCGGTGCGGCCTATGATCGTGGTGCCATGATCACGCGCGAATTGCCCAACACCGAAGACCTTTCGGCGCTCGCCGAGCGCAAGGATCCGAAACTCAAGGATCGCGCCTGGGTTGACGACGTCAGCCGGCAACTGGCCGGTTATACCCGGACGATGCATGATCACCGATTTACCCATAACGATCTGAAATGGCGCAACCTGTTGATCGATGATCAGGCGCGGATATTTCTGATCGATTGCCCTAACGGCGAGTTCTGGCGCGGCTTCTGGCTCAAGTATCGGATCACCAAGGATCTGGCCTGTCTCGATAAACTCGCCAAATACCACCTGTCCAATACCCAACGCCTGCGCTTCTATAAGCAATACCGCCAGTGCGATCGGCTTGATAGCGCCGACAAGAAACGGATTCGGCACGTGGTGAGATTTTTCGAGGGACGCGAATGACTGATTTTCTCGCTGCTGAGGACCGTGCGCTGCTTGAGCGCCATGGTCTCGGCACTTTTGACGCGCTTTGGACGAAACAGCTTGAGGCTGTGGACGAACCCAATACCGCCCGTGGCGGTTGGAGCAGTGTCTTCCGTCTGGACCTGGAAGGGCAGGGTTATTACCTCAAGCGCCAGAGCAACTACCTGACGCGGACCTTGCACGCACCTTTCGGCGAGCCAAGCTTTGCCCGTGAGTTTCGCAATATCAGTCGCTATCGCAAGCTCGGTATTCCGGCGCTGCAAGCGGCGTTTTTCGGTGAGCGCAAGGTTGATGGCGAAGTCCGCGCGATCCTGCTGACCCGGGCGCTCGATGGCTGGAGCGATCTGGAATCGCTGCTGCAGCGTTGGGCGCAGCTCAGTGCTGCACAGCATTCAGCCATCCTCAAGGCCTGCGGATTGCTGGCGCGGCATCTGCACGGTGTGCGTCAGGTACACGGCTGCTTCTACCCCAAGCATATTTTTCTGCGGGCCACCGGTGACGGGTATCAGGCGCAATTGATCGACCTGGAAAAGACCCGGCCTTTGTTGTTCGGCATGCGTGACCGGATCAAGGATCTGGAGCCGCTGCAACGCCGCGCGCCGGAATGGAACGAGGCGCAACTGCGTGAATTGCTCGCGGCTTATCTCGATCAGCCCGCCGATAGCTCGCTGCTCGACAGTTGGCTTGCCCGGCTGACCGCGCGCCGCAGTCATAAGGAGACCCGCTGATGCAATTGTCCGAGCTGGCCGGTGTCGGGCGAGCCCCGCAACTGCCGCTGACCGTGACTCTGGCCGATGCCGCTGGCAGTGCGGATCTGCAATTGCTGAGCCTGCTGCGAGTCCTGCCGGGGCAGCGTTACGTTGGCGCCGGTGTCTGGCGCGGGCGTCCGGTACTGGCCAAATTGCTGGTGGGCGGCAAGGCTGCCCGGCATTTTCAGCGCGAGTTGGAAGGCGTGCGCCTGCTGGCGGCGCAAGGTATGACGACGCCGCTGCTGCTGGCCGATGGCTTGCAGAATGGCGAAGGTGGCTGGCTGCTGTTCGACTTCCTTGAGGGGGCCGAAAGCCTTGGCGATGCCTGGGCGAAAGTCGAGTCGCTGCCGGTGCTGGCCGATGAACAGTCGGCGGTGTTGGCCGAGGCGCTGGGTGCCATTGGCCAGTTGCACGGTAAAGGGCTCTGGCAGGAAGACCTCCATCTGGACAATCTGCTGCGTCACGGCGGCCAGTTGTACTTGATTGATGGTGCCGGTATTTGTGCCGAGACCGCCGGCCAGCCGCTATCGCGACAAAAAGTCCTGGAAAACCTCGGGGTGTTTTTCGCTCAGTTGCCCAAGGCGCTGGAACCGTTCACTGAAGAACTGCTGGTGTATTACCTGTTGAGCAACAGTGAGCACGCGTTGCCGCTGGAAGCCTTGCAGAAGCAGATCGACAAAGTACGTCGCTGGCGTTTGAAAGACTTCCTGATCAAGGTCGGTCGCGAGTGCACGCTGTTCAGTGTGCAGCGTGGAGCGTTCGCTCTGCGCGCGATTCGTCGTGAAGAAGAATCAGCCATGCTGCCGGTACTGGAGCAAGCCGATGCGTTGCTCGATCAGGGCCATCTGTACAAGACCGGTGGTGCGGCGAGCGTCGGCAAGGTTCAGGCCGGTGCGCGCACGCTGGTGATCAAGCGCTACAACATCAAGGGCTTTGCCCATTGGCTCAAGCGTTTCTGGCGGCCGAGTCGGGCGTGGCATTCGTGGCGCGAAGGCAATCGCCTGGCGTTCCTCGGGATCGCCACGCCCAAGCCGCTGGCGGTGCTGGAAAAGCGCTTCTTGTGGCTGCGCAGTCGTGCGTATCTGGTGACCGAGTTCCTGTCGGGGCCGGATATCATCGAGCGCTTTGCACCGTATGTTGAAAATGGCCAGGCACCGGAAGCGGAGCTGCAGGCGCTGGATCAGTTGTTCGTCAGATTGATTGACGAGCGCATCAGCCACGGCGACTTCAAGGGGCATAATCTGTTCTGGCAGCAGGATCGCTGGGCGCTGATCGATCTGGACTCGATGTGTCAGCATGGATCGGTCGGCAGTTTCGCGCCGGCCTATGCCCGTGACCGTGCGCGATTCATGCGTAACTGGCCGGAAAGCAGTGCACTGTACAAGGTCATAGATCAGCGTTTGCCCAAAGAGATCTCCAGCGCGGCCTGAGTCAAACCACTACAGCAACAGAGGACAAGATTCAGCGACTTGTCCTACAGCTTCTCCAGAAGCCATGAACTGTGCCCTGTTCAGCCCCGATGCTAATTTGCCCAACGACCTTGGAGGGCAAATATTGATCATTAAAAAAGTTGCAATGTTGGCTGCAGTTTCCTGGCTTTTAGTTGGCTGTGGCAGTGTTCTGACCGTACTGCAGGACGATGCCGATGTCGCTCGGGACATGCGCAAGCAGAAAACCTACTGCCAATCCATCCCCCATATTTACAGTGGTCTGGCCTTTGACTTCTGCGTATTGAACGCGCCCCCTGATCCCAGCGGATTTCTTGTGCCATTCGTGCTGCTGGACCTGCCATTGTCCGCTGTATTCGATACAGTAGCGCTGCCCTATACGGTTTATCGTCAGGTCACCGACGGTAATCTTGGTATTTACTGGCGCAAGGGCGGTTATTGAGTCGCAGGGCAAGGTTTCTCCAAACCATTCACCCTGGGGCAATCGCGCAGGGTAATTCCCCTCTCGTTTACGCTATAATCCCGCCCTTTAGCTGTCACTCGCCCTGTGCGAGGACGCATCAATTTTCAAGGCGCATCGCGCCTGCACGCAGACTAAAGAGGCTAGACCCCTGTGGCATTGACGATTCTTGGCCTGTCCGGCGCCCTTAGCCATGACCCTTCAGCAGCCTTGTACATCGACGGCAAGCTGGTGGCGGCGGCTGAAGAAGAGCGCTTCGTACGCGATAAGCATGCAAAGAACCGCATGCCCTACGAATCGGCGAAGTTCTGTCTTGAACAGGCCGGCATCAAGCCGTCCGACGTTGACGTGGTTGCGATTCCATTTGCTCCGATCAGCCTGTTCGGCAAGGCGCGCTGGCACTACGCCAAGCGTTACTGGTACGCGCCGGATCGCGCCCTCGATGCGATCCTGATGGGTAACCGTCGCTACAAGCGCTATCGCAACAAGATCGTCTGGTGCCTGGAACAATTGGGTTTCGATCCGAAAAAGATCAAGATCGAGCCGGTCGAGCACCACTTGGCTCACGCCTCCAGCGCCTACCACTGCTCCGGTTTCAAAGAGAAAACCGCGATCCTCGGCATCGACGGCAAGGGCGAGTACGCCACGACCTTTTTCGGCTATGGCGAAAACGGCAAGATCCACAAGATCAAGGAATTCTTCGACCCGGACTCCCTCGGCGGCCTGTACGGTGCGATCACCGAGTTCCTCGGTTTCGAGATGCTCGACGGTGAGTTCAAGGTGATGGGCATGGCGCCGTACGGCGACGCCAGCAAGTACGACTTCTCGCGTCTGGCCTCGTTCGAGAACGGTGAGTTGGTGATCAACACCGACTACGCCAACGTGATCGGCCTGCGTCGCTACAAAGAAAAGGGCAAAGGCTTCTACTTCTCGCCGAAGCTGATCGAATGGCTGGGCCCGAAACGCGAAGGCGATATCGCTGACGAACCGTACATCCACTACGCCGCGAGCATGCAAGCGCTGTTCGAGAAACTCGCGTTGCAGATGATCGACCATTACCTGGGCGATGTGCTCAAGGAAACCGGCAAGCTGGCATTCGCCGGTGGCTGTGCGTTGAACGTCAAACTGAACCAGAAAATCATCGCCCGCGACGACATCAAAGAGCTGTTCGTCCAGCCGGCGTCCGGCGATGCCGGTACTGCGGTCGGCGCCGCTGCTTACGTTTCGCACGCCCGCGGCGTGCCGGTCGAGAAGATGGAACACGTCTACCTCGGCCCGTCGTACAGCAACGAAGACGTGATCGCCGCCTGCGCGCGTCACGAGAGCAAGCCGACCTGGCGCAAGCTCGACAACATGCCTGAAGAGATCGCCAAGATCATGGTCGACGGCAATCCGGTGGCCTGGTTCCAGGGGCGCATGGAGTTCGGTCCGCGTGCCCTGGGTGGTCGTTCGATCATCGGTTGCCCGAGCGTTGCCGGTGTGGCTGACCGGATCAACCACCAGATCAAGTTCCGCGAGCGCTGGAGGCCTTTCTGCCCGTCGATGCTCGACACCGTTGCGCCGCAAATGATCAAGATCGATCACCCGGCACCGTTCATGACCTTCACCTTCGAAGTGGCTGAAGAGTGGAAGACCCGCGTGCCGGAAGTTGTCCACGAAGATGGCACCTCGCGCGCCCAGGTGCTCAAGCGCGAATACAACCCGCGCTACTACGACATGATGAAAGCGCTGGAAAATCTGACCGGTAATGGTGTATCGCTGAACACCTCGCTCAACCGTCGTGGCGAACCGATGATCTGCTCGCCGACCGACGCGCTGAACATGTTTTTCGGCTCGGATCTGGAATACCTGATCATGGAAGATATTCTGGTCGTAAAAGAGGGTGTAAAAGGATACGAACTTGACTGAAACACTGATCAGCGTCGTCATTCCGGTTTACAACTATGCGCGAACCCTGCCCCGTGCAGTGGAGTCGGTGTTGGCGCAGTTGGATGAGGCGACGGCGGATCTGCTGGTCATCGACGATGGGTCGACGGACGAGACGCCTGAGGTGGTGGAGACGCTTCTGCTCAAGCATGGCGGGCGTTTTCGTGCGTTACGTAAAAGCAATGGCGGTTTGTCTACCGTGCGCAATCGGGGGCTGGAGGAGACGACCGGGCGCTTTCTGGTTTTCCTCGATTCCGATGACGAAATGGCGCCCGGCGCGCTGGCTGCGCTTTCACAGCATATTGTCAGCAACCCGCAAAGCCGGATGGTAATTGGCGCCCACTGGTCGGTGTTTGCCGACGGCAGGCGCAGCTTGCAGTCCGTCAAGCCCTTGCCGTTGACGGCCCGGCAATGTTTGCAGGGCTACCTGTTGGACAAGACCGTGTCGATATCCAACGGCGCCTGCGCGATGCATCGGGACGTGTTCCAGCCCGGTAATTATCCTGAGCACTTGCGCAACGTCGAGGATCTGCCGGTGTTTGCCCAAGTGCTGGCGCGCTTTCCTTGCAGCGTTCTGGACAAGCCTCTGGCGCTGATCTACAAACACGCCGACAGCATGCGTCATGATTTGCGCCAGAGCCTTGCTGCGGGTGCGGAGCAGGTCGTGAGTGAGGTGTTTTCCAGTCAACGCATGCCTCAAGAGATGCACGACCTGCGTCAGGCATTTCTCGCGCAGCGCTGCCTGTCCCTTTTTCGCGACTGTTACTCCCACGGCGAATACGCTCTGGCCAAGGGCTTTTATTTTCAGGCATTGCGTGCAGACTGGCGCACGTTTTCGCGTTGGTCGTACACTCGCAAAGCTTTGCGGCTACTGTTTCGGTAGATGGTTCGTGATGAACAGGCGCGTAATTTGTAACGCGTGTCGATGAGGTGACTGGGTGAAAGGTACGGGCAGTAAAGTGGCAACTCGAGTCTCCAGAATCATCGATGAATACCCGGTCTGGCTGGCATTTTCTGGCAGTGTCCTGCTCTCGCTGATTGCGGTTCTGGGGACTGCGACAGTCGGGCGAGATGCGGCGCTGTACATTGATATCGCGCAGCAAGTTACCGAGCAAGGGCCCAATGTGGCCTGGGCAGCTTTCGATTGGCCATGGTTCTCCTTTCTGCTGGCCGGTACGCATACCGTGCTGCGGTTACCTCTGGAGCTGAGTGCCTATCTCTGGTGTGGGCTGTTCTTTGCCGGCACCAGCGCGCTGATGGTGGACTGCGTCCGCCAGCGTTCTCCCCACGTCACCCGTTGGGCTTGCCTGGTGGTGCTGGCAATGCCGGCGGTCAATGCCTTTCGCAACGACATCATTCGTGAATGCGGTTTCTGGTTTTTCTGCACGCTGACGCTGTGGCTAGCGCTACGCTGGCAGGCTCGGGGCGGCTGGCTGCGTGCGGCCTTGATTCATCTGGCAATTGTCGCGGCGGCCTTGTTCCGACTCGAGGCCTTGTTGCTGGTGCCAGCGTTGGCATTGTGGCAACTGCCCAATCTGTGGTCGTCGGCCAGGCGCGTGCAATTCTTTCAGTACTCACTGTTGCCGGTTCTGGGGCTACTGGCCGTCTCGGTGTCGGGTGTGCTCCTGTCCGCCCGCGTAATGCTTTATCTGGACATGATCGCACCTCATGGTGTGCTGTCTTCATTTCAGATGTTGTGCGACCAGTTTGCCAATTCGCTTATCAACAAGTATTCCCAGGACGAGGCCGGGCGGATCATTTTCTTCGGCATTCTGGCGACCATGACCATCAGTTTCGTGAAGTTGATGGGGCCTTTCGCCGTTCCGTTCGTTCTGCGTCGCAACTGGGGCGTGTTGGGCGTTTACTGGCGTGACTATCGCCCCTTCGCCTGGGCGGCGTTGCTGTATCTGGTGGTGCTGGTGCTGTTTTTCATCAAGCAACAGTTCATGAATACGCGCTACCTGAGCTTTTTGAATCTGCTGTTCGTACCGGTGCTGGCGATGGGGCTGGCGGCGTTTGTTCGCGAGTTTCCGCGTTTGGGCAAGTGGCTGGTGATCGTCGGCTTGCTGGTGATGCTGTCTAACGTCATTTCCTCCGGCGCCGGCAAAACCCACTACGTCGAGGCGGGTCGTTGGGTGTCCACCCATGTCGAGCCGGACGCGCCGACTTACTTCGAGGACGGGCGGATCAGCTATTACGCCGGCCGCGGCTACGTGATGCCAGTCCTGACCCAGGAAGAGGCCATGTCGGCGGCTCATGCCGGCGACTACCGCTATTTCGTCATCGAGGCGAAAGGGCAGGAACCGTGGCTGAATGAGTGGCTGGTTGCGCACCAGTTGCGCATCATCGAGCACTTCGCCAACCGTAAAGGCGCCACGGTGGTAGTCATCGGCCGCTAGGGGTCAGCCCAGCAACGGGCGCAGGCGCGAGATCAGGGGGGCCTGCCGGTTGCTCGGCAGCGCTTGCCGGTAACCTTCAATAAACGTATCGCCGGCGTCCTGGCCAAGCAACCATTGCCGGTCTTCCTTGTAGCGCAGCAAGTGGGCGAAGTTGCGCAGGCGTTTACTGTCGCTGAGTGCGCGCTTCTGGCAGCGCAGGTCGGCGATATCGATCAGGCCCAGGTGGTTGTCGGGCGTCAGCACGACGTTGCCAAAGTGCAGTGACCGGAAGTACACCCCTTTCTCGTGCAACTGAGCGAAATACGCACCCAGTTGAAATCTCAGTGAATCACTCTCTTCACTGGTGCCTTGTAACTGGCGCACGGTATTGCCCGCCAGTGGGCTGTAATACACGCCGTCGCGCTCAATGCTCGGGATACGGTACACCGCAATCACTTCGGGGCAGAGGATGCCGCGTTGTTCGAGGGCCCGGGTGTTGTCGGCAAAGCGTTGCGCATACGGGTAGAACAGTGCCGAACTGAGCAAGCGTTTGCGCCGGAACAGCTTGAGCATGCGTCCATCGGCCAATCTGAGCACCTTGTCGCCGGAGCCGTCGGCTTCCAGTACGTGTGCACCGGCGCGCAGTGCCTCGTAAGTGCTGTGATCAATCGATTGCATATCGGGCTCCCCATCATTAGCGGCGTATCTTAACCGACTTGGTCAAAGGCTGGCTTGAAGTCATGTTTATCGGGGAAAAAACGCGTGTGATATCATCCGCGCCTCACTGAATTGTGCGGATCACCATGAGCAGTCCTGAACCGAAAGCCCAGTCAACGCTGGCGATCTATTTCCGCCTTTTGGCTTACGTGCGGCCTTATGCCGGTCTCTTCCTTCTCAGCATCGTCGGGTTTCTGATCTTCGCATCGACTCAACCGATGCTCGCTTACATCCTCAAGTATTTCGTCGATGGCCTGGCCAATCCTGAGGCCAGCCTGTTCCCGGGCAACCCTTATCTGGGCAAATTGCAGCTGCTTGAAACCGTGCCGCTGATGATTGTGCTCATTGCGCTGTTACAGGGCGTGGGTTCGTACCTTGGCAACTTCTTCCTGGCTCGGGTTTCCCTGGGGCTGGTGCACGATCTGCGGGTCGTGCTGTTCAACAAGTTACTGGAGCTGCCTAACCGGTTCTTCGACAAAAACAACTCGGGTCACCTGATTTCGCGGATCACCTTCAACGTGACGATGGTCACCGGCGCGGCGACAGACGCGATCAAGGTTGTCATTCGTGAAGGCATGACCGTGATTTTCCTGTTCTGCACCCTGTTGTGGATGAACTGGAAACTCACACTGGTAATGGTGGCCATCCTTCCGGTGATCGGCATCATGGTGAACAGCACCAGCCGCAAATTCCGCAAGCAAAGCAAAAAGATCCAGGTGTCGATGGGCAATGTCACGCACGTCGCCTCCGAGACCATTCATGGTTACCGCGTCGTACGCAGCTTCGGTGGCGAGCACTATGAAAAGACGCGCTTTCGCGAGGCCAGCCAGAGCAACACTGACAAGCAACTGACGATGACCAAGACCGGTGCGGTCTACACGCCGATGCTGCAACTGGTGACCTACAGTGCCATGGCCGTGGTCATGTTCCTGGTGCTCTACCTTCGCGGCGATGCGTCTCCGGGTGATCTGGTTGCCTACATCACCATGGCCGGTTTGTTGCCAAAACCTATTCGTCAGCTCTCGGAGGTCAGCTCGACCATTCAGAAGGGTGTGGCCGGTGCCGAAAGTATTTTCGAGCAACTGGACGAGCCGGCTGAAGTGGATCAGGGCACGGTCGAGCATGATCGCCTTGAAGGCCGCCTGGAAGTGCGTAACCTCAGCTTTCAGTACCCGGACACCGACAAACAGGTGCTCGACGACATCAGTTTTGTTGTCGAACCCGGACAAATGGTTGCGCTGGTCGGACGCTCGGGCAGTGGCAAGTCGACGCTTGCCGGTCTTATTCCGCGCTTCTATCAGCATGAGCAGGGCGAGATTCTGCTCGATGGCGTCCGTGTGCAGGACTTTACCTTGCACAGCCTGCGTCGCCAGATCGCTCTGGTGACCCAGCAGGTCACGCTGTTCAACGATACGGTGACCAACAACATCGCTTACGGCGATCTGGCCGGCGCGCCGTTCGATGAGGTCAAGCGAGCCGCCAGCGAGGCCTATGCCGACGAGTTCATCGCCAAGATGCCACAAGGCTACGAAACCCTGGTCGGCGAAAACGGCGTATTGCTCTCCGGCGGTCAACGCCAGCGCATTGCTATCGCCCGGGCCCTGCTCAAGGATGCTCCGCTGCTGATTCTCGACGAGGCCACTTCGGCCCTCGATACCGAATCGGAGCGGCACATTCAGGCGGCACTGGATCATGTGGTGCAGAACCGCACGACCCTGGTGATCGCCCACCGCTTGAGCACTATCGAGAAAGCCGACCTGATTCTGGTCATGGATGAAGGCCGGATTGTCGAGCGCGGCACCCACGCGCAGCTGCTGGAGCAGAACGGCTATTACTCCCGTCTGCACGCCAAAGAGTTTGAAGAGGGGGACGAGCCTCTGCCGGCCCACGCGACCAACGTATGCTGACGGTGTTTCGCAGCTTTCGTGAACGTGGCTGGACCGAAATCGACCAGGTTGCCTATGCTCGGGCCTGGCAGCGTTTCGGTGGCAGCTTCGCAACGCATCCTGATGTGGTCGAACGACTGTCGACGTTCGTAGGTATCGAACTGCGTTATCTGGGCTGGATCGTTGGCGATGAGGTAGTGGCCGCCATTCCTTGCTGGGGACGTCATGTCGCCTTGTCCAAGGAAGTGCTCAAGCGTGAGGGCAAGCGTGGCTTGCTGGACATGGGCAATGCGGAAATCATCCTGCCGATTGCTGCCGAAGTCGTCGTCCCCGTGCGCCAGCGCATGGCTTATGTATCCCAGCTCAATGCCGAGCAGATCAGCACGTTGTCGCCACAGCCCGAAGGCTTGGCTCTGGCCCGGCTGCCGGAAGAATATTCGAAGAAGTTCCGCTACAACCAGCGTCGCGAGCAGCGTCTGCTGGAAGAGGCGGGCGGATCGCTGGTGCCGATGTCCGACTTCACGCCACAGGAACAGGCCGCCGCGTACGGCGATCTGTTTCAGCGCCGCTGGGGCTTCGAGGTGCCGGGCAAGGCCGGGCTGGTTGAGGTCTTTACCTTGCTGCGCGAGTTCATGACCGGTTCCGTGGCGATGCTCGATTCGGCACCGGTGGCCATTCAAGTGCTGTACCGCGTCGAGGCCCCGCAATGGGTTTCGCTGGAGTACATCAACGGTGGCGTCGACCCGCAGAGCCGCGAGTTCAGTCCCGGCAGTGTGCTGAGTTTCGTCAACACCCAAGAGGCCTGGGCGCACGCGCAAGCGCTGGGCAAGCCTCTGCGCTATTCATTCGGTCGTGCCGACCGTGAGTACAAGGATCGCTGGTGCCACACGGTGCCGGTCTACAAGGTCTGAATTCATGAGTGCTCGCAAGCAACAGCTGCTCAAAGCCCATCGACGCAACAAGCGTCTGTTCCTGATCGCCTTTGTGCTGGCGCTGTTGCTGATTGGCGTGCTGATTGCCTGGTGGCTGGTGCCGCTGTTGCTGGTGCTGGCCTGGGTCGCTCACGAGGCCTGGTTCGCCGACCACTTGTTCTACCGGCCTGGCGACGACTATCAATACAACTTCCCGGCGCAAACCGCGCGACAGGCCGTGAGCCTTGAGGGCGGCGTAGTGCGCCTGAGCGAGCCGCTGGCGCAGGGCGAGACGCTGGTGCTCGAGCTTGAAGTGAAGTCCACCTGGCTGGGTCGTTGGTTCGATCCCCACGTTGAGGTGGGCGATGATCGCCAGGACCTCGAGCGTGGCGTCAGGGGCCGGCGTTTCATTAATCTGTCCGGGCAGGGCAATGCGTTGATGCAAGGTGCTCTGGCACTGCGTGGTCGATATTGCACGCCGGCGGCGACGGGTGTGTTGTGGGTCATGGCCAACCCTGACTACAGCCGCCAGCGGGTGATGGTCATCGCTCCCCATGCCGACGATGCCGAACTCGCTGCCTTTGGCCTTTACAGCCGATGCGAAGAGGTCAGCATCGTCACCCTGACCCAAGGCGAGATCGAGGCTGAAGACTTGCAGCGTCTGGGCCTTGATCAAGCCGCAGCCGCGCGATTGAAGGGCCGTTTGCGCAGTTGGGACAGTCTGGTGATCCCGTTGTGGGGCGGTGTGCCTGCCGAGCGCTGCGTGCAATTGGGTTATTACTGCCTGCAACTGCCCTCGATGGCCGAAAAGCCTTCCCAGGTGTTCGGCTCCCGTGAGTCGCAGGAAAACGACGTGCGCAGTGTGCGCCGGCACAATCCGTTGACCCTGCCCGCCGACATCGATGGGCAGCCGACCTGGCAAAATCTGCTGGGCGACCTGAAGGCCCTGCTTGAGCACTTTCGTCCAGAAGTGGTGGTGACGCCCCATCCTGAGCTCGATCCTCACGGCGATCACGTAGCCTCGACCCAGGCGTTGCTTGAGGCTATCGCGCTGAGTAGCTGGAAACCGACAACCCTGCTGATGTACGCCAATCACCTGCACGACAACGATCGCTGGCCGATGGGCCCTGCCGGTGCCGGTATCGCGCTGCCGCCTGCTATCGAGCCATTGCCGGCCGACCGGTTGTGGAGCCCGCTGTTGTCGGCAGACGTGCAACTGGACAAAGCCATGGCCCTGGCGATGGAGCACGATCTGCAGGGCGAGCAAGTGTTCAAACGGCAATTGCGCCGCTGGATCCAGCAAGGCCTGGCGGGTCGTCGCTGGCCTGCAACAGGCAGTAACGAGTTTTTCCGCAAAGCGGTCCGGCGCCACGAATTGTTCTGGGTACGCGACCTTTCAGATTGAGGCGGACGGCGCTTTACCCTGTGTTAATATCGCGGCCCTGTTCATTTTGTATGTGGGTTGCTCCATGAAGTTGTCCATGCCGCGTTTCGATCAAGCCCCGGTCTTGGTAGTCGGCGATGTCATGCTCGACCGTTACTGGCATGGCGGAACCTCACGGATTTCCCCTGAGGCGCCGGTGCCGGTCGTTAAGGTCGAGCAGATCGAAGATCGTCCGGGCGGTGCCGCGAACGTTGCCTTGAACATTGCCGCGCTGGGTGCGCCGGCGTCGCTGGTCGGTGTGACCGGCGATGACGAAGCCGCCGACAGCCTGAGCAACAGTCTCAAAGGCGCGGGCGTACGTGCCCTGTTCCAGCGCATTGCGCACCAGCCAACCATCGTCAAGCTGCGGGTCATGAGCCGGCACCAGCAATTGCTGCGGATCGACTTCGAAGAACCGTTCGCCACCGACGCTCTGGCCCTCGGCTCGCAGGTCGACGACCTGCTCGAAGGCATCAAGGTGCTGGTGCTTTCCGATTACGGCAAAGGCGCCCTGAAAAACCATCAGGCGTTGATCCAGGCTGCCCGCGCGAAGAACATCCCGGTGCTGGCCGACCCGAAGGGCAAGGATTTTTCGATCTATCGTGGCGCCAGCCTGATCACGCCGAACCTCAGCGAATTCGAAGCCATCGTCGGCGGTTGCGTCGATGAGCATGAGTTAGTGAGCAAGGGCGCCGCCCTGATGCATGACCTCGAGCTTGGTGCACTGCTGGTGACACGCGGCGAACACGGCATGACTTTGCTGCGCCCTGATCAACCCGCGTTGCACCTGCCGGCCCGAGCCCGTGAAGTATTCGATGTCACCGGTGCCGGTGATACGGTGATTTCCACCCTTGCGGCAGCCATTGCTGCAGGTGAGGATCTGCCTCACGCGGTGGCGCTGGCCAACCTGGCAGCAGGCATCGTGGTTGGCAAACTCGGTACAGCCGCCATCAGTGCCCCGGAATTGCGTCGCGCCATCCAGCGTGAAGAAGGTTCCGAGCGCGGTGTTCTGGGTCTTGAACAGCTGTTGCTCGCCGTGGCCGATGCTCGTGCGCACAACGAGAAGATTGTCTTCACCAACGGCTGCTTCGACATCCTGCACGCCGGGCATGTGACCTATCTGGAGCAGGCACGGGCACAGGGCGATCGTCTGATTGTCGCGGTCAACGACGATGCTTCGGTCAGCCGCCTGAAAGGGCCGGGTCGCCCGATCAACAGCGTCGACCGGCGCATGGCGGTTCTCGCCGGCCTTGGCGCGGTGGACTGGGTGATCAGTTTCCCTGAAGGCACCCCGGAAAACCTGCTGCGCGAGGTCAAGCCGGATGTGCTGGTCAAGGGCGGCGACTACGGCATCGATCAGGTG
Organism: Pseudomonas sp. SDT291_1_S447; assembly: GCF_054070155.1. Taxonomy (NCBI): domain Bacteria; kingdom Pseudomonadati; phylum Pseudomonadota; class Gammaproteobacteria; order Pseudomonadales; family Pseudomonadaceae; genus Pseudomonas; species Pseudomonas sp. SDT291_1_S447. Next base: position 8,617 of record NZ_JBSVXS010000040.1, on the reverse strand, counting down.
GTCGGCGCCGATATCGTCAGCGCTTACGGCGGTACGGTTAAGGTCTTGGGACTTGTCGAAAACAGCTCGACAACTGCGATTGTCGAGAAGATTCGCAGTCGTTGATCAGATGAATTTTTACCGTTGTGTACTGCGTGTGAACGGATTTTGCCTTGGGGATCTAACCGTTTCCGTTGATGTTGGCAGGTTTGAATCCGATGCGCTTGCCTGCCTACGTCGCGTGGTCGATTAATCTATGAAAGTCATGCTCCTGGTGATGGACGAGCAGCGGGTCATTCTTGACCGGCTCTACGACATCGTGCAGCAGAACTGTGATGAATGTTTCATCTATCGGCTGAGCAAGCAGCAACAAATGAACCTGGGGCCGTTTTTGGCCTCGGTCGATTATCAAACCTTCGATCGTGTGGTGATCTTCTCTCGGGTCAAGCGCCTGGCCCCGCAATTGCGCGTGCTCAAGTGCATTCCCGGGCTGGTCTTTCTCGAACACGATGCGTACCAGAACTACATGCCTGCCAGTAAATACCGTGGCGTGTATTCACGTCTGTACAGCCGCCTGCCGAGCTGTCGGGCACTGGTGTCGGGTGCCGTGGTCGCGCGCAAGATGCTCGCGGAAGGCATCGACACAGTGTTCGTCTCCAAAGGTTATGACGAGCAGATGCTGTACGACACCGGCGTTGAGCGGGACATTCCGATCGGCTTTCTTGGCAGCCTGAAAAGCACCGAGTATGCCGAGCGCAAAGCCATGCTCGAGTCGCTCTCCAGGCGTACCGGGATGCTGGTGACCCGCACCAAGTCGGGCGTGGAATATCTGCAGACGCTCAATCGCATCAGGATTTTCGTCAGTGCCGACATCGGCATGAACGAGTTCATGATCAAGAACTACGAGGCCATGGCCTGCGGCTGTGTGCTGCTGGCCTGGAGTCAGGGCGAAGAAGACCGCTTGCTCGGCTTTGAAGACATGCACAACACCGTGTTCTATCGCAGCGAAGAAGAGGCGGTGGAAAAGATCAAGCTGCTGCAAAGCGATCCGGAACTGGCAGAGCGCATTGCCCGTAACGGTCAGGAGTTTGCGCAAAGCCGCTATTCCTTTGCCCGTGTCGGTCAGGCACTGGCCACGGAAATCCAGCGTGAGATGCGCCCGTGGCAGCCGCCCTCGGCGTTCACGCGATTCTGGGTGAAGTTGCGTTACGGGATGAAGGTGCCGGTCTGAATGAAGGACGAACACATGGCGCTGGATGCGCTGCCCGGTGGTGATCAGTCCGTACTGGGTGCTTTACCCACAGAGCTTCTCGACTGTCTGAGCCGTGCGCCTCGGGTCGTGCTGATTGCCAACAACCCAGCCATCACGGCGGCGGACTTTCAGGCGTTGAACATTGGCGTCGATGACGTCGTTGTCAGCTTCAATACCTGCATCAAGGCAGCGCTGCTCAACGAGCACAGCGTCAATGTTTTCGTGCATGGCTACAACGCGCCGGACGCGTATTTTTTTGGTCTGCCTTACGCGCAGCCGGTACAGCAGATGTTCGAACAGGCGAGCGAACGTTGTTTCAACATGCTGGTGGGCTGCGCCGCACCGATGTGTCCGTTGCCACGTGTGGCCATGTATTGGGATCGCATTCCATTGCCGCCGCTGTGGAACTACCCGGTCGACCGGCCGGGCGGCAAGCGCTACGTCGGGCCGTCCACCGGTTTCAACACGCTGGTGTTGTTCGACTGGTTGCGCGGCCATGTCGGTTATACCTATCAGCTCATGACCCTGGGGTTTTCCAACGAAGCAGGAAAACTGTGGGGCGGCCATGCCTGGGACTATGAGCGTGACTGGCTGCAAAAGTCGGACATCATCGTGGTGCCGCTGCAACCCCGTCGCTGGTGGCAAAAACTGTTTCGACAGAAGTAAGCGACATCGTCTGTCCGGTTGCCAGCAGGCCCGAACTACTTTCAAAAGGTGCTGTTGAGTGTTGAAAATTGCCGTGGCTTTTTTCGGGATCCCGAGAAATTCGCCGATCTGTTTCCCCTCCATCGAGCAGAACGTGCTGGCGCAGTTGCCTGCAGGCTGCGACATAAAGTGCTTCTACCATCTGTACAAGATTGATGAGGTGCAGAACTCGCGGTCCGGCGAGAAAGGCGAATTGACGGCGGACAACTATCAGCCATTCGAATCGATGACCGGCACGCTCACCTCGACCGAGGGCGTCCTGGAGCGCTGGGATTTCGAGCAGGTCAAAGCTCAGGGCGACACCTGGGCCGATGACTATGCCTCGTTGCGTAATCTGATCTATCAGCTCAACTCGCTGCACACCGTGACGACCATGATCGAGTCCTTCAATCCGGATTTCGTCGTGTTCGTGCGCCCGGACAATTTCTTTCACAGCGCATTGCCTGGCTATGTCTTCGCTCACCCTGAGGCTCGCAAGCACAACGCTTATATTCCGGACTGGCAGTGGTGGGGCGGCTTGAACGACCGCTTTGCGGTTTGCGGGCGCGATACCTATGTGGCGTACGGCAAACGGGTCGAGCGTATCTTCGATTTCTGCAAGGCGACAGGCCGAAAGCTGCATTCCGAGCGCTTGCTCAAATATGCGCTGCAGCAGGTCGATGCCAAAATCTGCACGCTGCCGACTCAGGCATCGCGGGTGCGCATTACCGGTGCCTTTGCCGAAGAGTCGTTCTCGCCCAAGCGCGGCATGGGCAAGCGCGAAAACCGCTATTTCCACTTATTTGCCGCGTTGCGCACGTGGTGGGATCGCCGGCGCTAAACCGCTATTTGGCGGTTTTTTTGCCCAGGCCGACCAGTCGCAGCGCCTTGATACTCAATTGCTTGAGCCCTTGGCGTGGGGCTTTTGCTGGTTGCAGGCCCTGTTGCACCAGCCAGTCCTTCCAGCGAATCCGCTCCTCGCGCACGACCCAGCCAGTTTGTGTCGCAAAGCTTTCCGCGAGGTACAGACCTCGGGTGCTGGCGGGGACGAGTTTGTCGCGCTTGAGCGTGTACAACTCGGCCAGTGGTGCACCGTCCTTGAGTGGCATCAAGTACAGGTCGGGGCGTTTGCGGTCGAGTCGGGCTACCAGTTGATCACCCTCCAGACGCTCGTCGACGTGGAACAGACTCAGGGACTTGGCTTCCTTGGGCACATCCAGGCGCAAATCGTAGATCAATTGCAGTGACGCGGTCGGCAGGTGCACATAGGCCCGTGGTCGTTCGAGCAATTGCAGATTGGCGCAACGGATCGGTCGCGCCGAGCCGGACAACGGGGTCAGGCGGAACGGCAGAGCCTCGCGATAATGCAGCGCCGCCGAGTAGGGCGCCGGCAGCCAGGTGTCGTTGAATCGTCCGCCGAGCCAGCCTTCTGGCGTCTCGAGCAAGCACTCTTCGGCAATTTCCTGAATGGCGGTGTGCAGCGGAATATTCAGTTCATGCGCCGGCACGTAACCGGAAATCAATTTGAGCACGACGTCGCCGCGATCCTGTCGGCGCTGGCGCACCAGCACCCAATAATCGCGATTCTGCCAATGCAGGGTCAGGCGTACCGAAACGCCGAGATTGGCCAGTTCCAGCGAGAAGCGCTCGGCATCGGCCACGCTCACCGGTTTGCGCCGCTGCAAGGTCTGCGTGAAGTTCAGCGGCATGCCGACGCTCTGATAGGTCAGGCCTTCGGGGGTTGCTTCGACGAACAGCGGCAGGGTCTTGAAGTTGCTCGGGTTCTTTCGGATGAGCGTGCGCGGCATATCGGCTCCTGCTTAAGGCCGCGAGGCGGCGTCAGTGACCACGAAGGATCTGGGCAACGGTCGCTACGTTGTGGGCGAGGTGCAGCGGATTGATCGTGCCGACAATAGCACTGGCCACACCAGGTTGCGCGAATAGCAGTTCGAAGCTGGCGCGCACCGGATCCACGCCCGGACTCAGGCAAACATGACCGCTGGCCAGGGCTTTTTTCACCAGAATGGCTTTGCCGTGGGCAGCAGCATAGTCAATGACAGCCTTCTCGCTTTGTTCGTTCAGATTGTAGGTGACCATCGCGCAGTCGCCTTGCTCCAGTGCTTTGAGGCCACCTTCGACGGTTTTTCCGGAGAAGCCGAAGCCGCGAATCTTGCCTTCGGCCTTGAGTGCGGCGAGTGTCGCGTAAACCTCTTGGTGCTCGAGGATCGCCATGTCGTTGCCGTCGGAATGCACCAGCACCAGGTCGATAAAATCGGTTTCAAGACGTTGCAGGCTGCGTTCCACCGACATCCGCGTGTGCGCCGCGCTGAAGTCGTGGCGCGACAGGCCATCGGCAAACTCTTCGCCGACTTTGCTGACGATTACCCAGTCTTGCCGCTGGCCGCGTAGCAACGGGCCGAGGCGTTCTTCGCTGCGACCGTAGGCCGGGGCGGTGTCGATCAGGTTGATGCCCAATTCCCGCGCCTGCCGCAGCAGCATCCGCGCTTCGTCATCACCGGGAATCTGAAAACCGTTGGGGTATTTCACCCCTTGGTCACGACCGAGTTTGACCGTGCCCAGGCCCAGTGGCGAAACCATCAGGCCGGTGCTGCCCAGCGGACGGTGGAAGTCATGCAGGCTGGCAATGGTCATGGCAGCAGTTGCTCCCAGGCAGGAACGCCCATCGGTGGCTTCGGCAGGGCCGGTAGCGCTTCGGTGGCTTGCGGCTGGATGCCGTCGCGCTCAAGGGAGGCGATGACTCGGTCAGCAAAGTCCGGCGCCAGCGCCAGTTTAGTCGGCCAGCCGACCAGCAAGCGGCCCTGTTCGGCAAGGAAGGCGTTGTCCGGGCGCGTCAGCCCGGTTTGCAGCGGCTCGGCACGGTCAACCCGCAGGGTCGCCCAGTGTGTGGTGCTGAGGTCGATCCACGGCAACAACTGCGCGATTTCTTTCTGCGCGGTGGCGATCTGCTCAGCCGGCTCGCGGTGCACGCCTTCGCTTTCGGCGATGTCGCCGCCCATGTACCAGACCCACTGACCGTCAGCGGCCGGATGCGTGGTCACGGTGATGCGCGGTTTGGTGCCGCCACCCAGGCAGTGCGCGTACAGCGGTTTGAGGCCCGGGCCTTTGGCAATGATCATATGCAGCGGGCGGCGTTGCATGGCCGGCTGGCTCAAGCCGAGGTCTTCGAGCAGTTGCGCCGTGCCGGCTCCGGCACTGAGGACAATGCGTTGCGCGCGGATCTCGCGGCCGTCGACTTTCAAACCGACCAGCACGCCCGCTTCCAGCAGCGGCTCGATGGTTTGCCCGGCGAGCAGGCCATCGCCGGCCAGATCGGCGAGACGCTGGACCAGGCTCGGCACGTCAACAACGAGTTCGGCGAGACGGTAGACCTTGCCCTTGAAGCGCTTGTCTTGCAGGGCCGGCGGCAGTTGCTCGCCCTTGACCTGATCGACCCGGCCACGCACGGCTTTACTGGCGAAAAAACTGGTGAGGTTGCCGGCGAGGGTGCCCGGTGACCACAGGTAATGGGCTTCGGAGAGCAAGCGCACGCCGGACAGATCCAGCTCGCCATTGCCGGCCAGCGCTTCACGCCAGCGCCGCGGCATGTCGGCGATGGCTTCCGAGGCTCCCGTCAGCGCACCGTGCAGCGCGTATTTTGCGCCGCCGTGGATGATGCCCTGGGACTTCACGGTCTGCCCGCCGCCGAGGCTGGCACTTTCCACCAGCACGGTCGAAAAACCCTGACGACGCAGGCGCGCATTCAGCCAGAGGCCGGCGACACCAGCGCCGACAATCAGAACGTCGGTGGAAATAACGGATGGCATGCAGCGACCTCAGTGTTCAAGACGAGGGCGCAGTATACAGACTCGGGAAAGGGGCGGATTTGTCGATGATCAACAGGTTGAACGCAGAACCAAATGTGGGAGCGAGCTTGCTCGCGAAGAGGGTGTGTCAGATAGCAATCATGCGTCTGACGAACCGCTTTCGCGAGCAAGCTCGCTCCCACAGGGATTGTGGTTGGATTTTAGTGCCCGGCAGTTTTCGAGAACAGCTGGATCACGACGACACCCAGCACGATCAGCGCCATCCCCAGCATCGCCGGGATATCCAGCTTCTGCCCATAGATAAACAGCGCCGCTACGCTGACCATCACAATGCCCATGCCGGCCCAGACCGCGTAAGCCACGCCGACCGGAACGGTGCGCACCACCAGCGTGAGCATCCAGAACGCAATCGCGTAGCCGACGATGACCAGCACTAGCGGCAGGGGTGTGCTGATGCCTTTGACGGCTTTCATCGACACAGTGGCGATCACTTCGGCGCAGATGGCAATGGCCAGGTAGGCGTAGGCGTTCATGGTTCAGATCCTCAATGTAAAGCGTTGCTTGCTGAGGCGGCATTCTAGTGATTCACCAGATGGGGTAAAGTCATTACCTATCTGTTTTTAAGATGGGTTGGTAAGTCGGTATGCAGTGGAATCTGGATCAACTTCGGGTGTTTGTCGACGTCGCTGAACACCGCTCGTTCTCCGCCGTGGCGCGCCAGCAGCGTAAAGCGCAGTCGGCGATCAGCAACGCCATTGCCATGCTTGAAGATGACCTTGGCGTGAGCCTGTTTGAGCGTAGCAGCGGTCGCCAACCCAGCCTTACTGAGGCCGGGGAAGCACTACTCGAAGAAGCACGGGAGGTGTTGCGCCAATGCGAGCGCCTCAACGGCCGGGCGATGGCGATGATGCGTGGTCAGGAAGCGCAACTGCGCGTGGCCCAGGATGAGGCGATGCCGTATCAGGCACTGGTGGAGAGTTTCGGTGAACTGGCCGAGCAGTTCCCCAGCCTTGAAGTGCAACTGACCAGCGCCGCGCAAGGCGAAGTCGCGCGAAAACTGGTCGAACGTCGCGCCGACCTCGGCCTGCTTTTCTATCACGATGAAATCCCCGAAGCCTTGGAGCGCCGCGTCCTCGGCCGCGTGGAGATGGTCACGGTCTGTGGCATCAAGCACCCGCTGGCGGCGCAGTCTTACGTGACCTGCCAACAACTGGCCCAACACCGACAATTGCTGATGTCGACGCAAACCAGTGTCTATCCCGGCAACGAACCGGCCAGCCCGCAGGTGTGGCGCGCGGACAGTTTCTACGTCATGTCCGAATGGCTGGTGCGCGATCTCGGTTGGGCCTGGTTGCCGCGTCATGTGGTGCAGTACTCGGCGTATCAGGGTTTGATGGTTGAACTGGACAGCGAATGGACGCCGCCGGCGCTGGTGGTTGAACTGGTCTGGCGCCGCGACGAACCGCTCGGTCCGGCCGCGCGTTGGCTGGCCGAACGTTTTGCCGTGCACTTGCGCGCGATCGGCGAGAAAAGTCGATAAACTCCGCCGCCATGAATAGAACTCTCTACACCGCGCTGTTTTATCTGGGGCTGCCATTGGTGGCGATTCGGCTGTGGCTGCGGGCGCGCAAGGCGCCGGCGTACGCCAAACGGATTGGCGAACGCTTCTCTTACGGGATGCCGACGCTGCAACCCGGCGGCATCTGGGTGCACGCGGTATCGGTGGGCGAAAGTATCGCCGCCGCACCGATGATTCGCGCCTTGCTGCAACGTTATCCACAGCTGCCGATCACCGTCACTTGCATGACGCCAACCGGGTCGGAGCGGATTCAAGCGCTGTTCGCCAACGAACCGCGCATCCAGCATTGCTATCTGCCTTACGACTTGCCCTGTGCGGCGGCGCGGTTTCTTGATCGCGTTCAGCCGAAGCTCGCGGTGATCATGGAAACCGAATTGTGGCCCAACCACATTCATCAGTGCGCCAAGCGCGGGATCCCGGTGGCGCTGGCCAACGGGCGGTTGTCCGAGCGTTCGGCACGCGGCTATGGCCGCTTCAGCAAGCTGACCGCGCCGATGCTCGCCGAAATGAGTCTGTTCGCCGTACAGACCGAAGCGGAAGCACAACGCTTCCGTGATCTTGGCGCGCGCCCGGAAACGGTCGAGGTCACCGGGTCGATCAAATTCGACCTGACCATCGACCCGCAACTGCTGCAACGCGCCACCGAACTGCGCGGCCAATGGCAGGCGCTGGAGCGTCCGGTGTGGATCGCCGCCAGCACCCACGAAGGCGAAGACGAAGTGGTGCTCAATGCCCATCGTCGGTTGCTGGCCAATCACCCGGATGCGTTGCTGATTCTGGTGCCGCGTCACCCGGAGCGTTTCAACTCGGTGTTCGAACTGTGCCAGCGTGAAGGCTTCGCCACGGTGCGGCGTTCGACCGGAGCCAATGTTGATGCGCAGACTTCCGTGCTGCTCGGCGACACCATGGGCGAGTTGCTGTTTCTCTACGCCCTGGCGGACAGTGCGTTTGTCGGCGGCAGTCTGGTGCCGAACGGCGGGCACAATCTGCTGGAACCGGCCGCACTGGCGAAACCGGTGATCTGCGGCCCGCACCTGTTCAACTTCCTCGACATCGCCGCGCAATTGCGTGAAGCCGGGGCGTTGGCCGAGGTCGATGATGCCGAAGGGCTGGCGGTGGAAGTGCAGCGCCTATTTGAACTGCCGCGCGATGCGCAGCGCATGGCTGACGCCGGGCTGGCAGTGATGCGCCGCAATCAGGGCGCATTGCAGCGGTTGCTGGATGGTTTGGGCCGACTGATCAAGTAAGCAAAAAGATCGCAGCCTTCGGCAGCTCCTACAGGAAACGTATTCCAATGTA
>NZ_JBSVXS010000039.1:0-45835 GCF_054070155.1 Pseudomonas sp. SDT291_1_S447 | reverse complement strand
TGCGATCTTTTGATCTTGTCTTTGAAAAGAAAAGTAAAAAGATCGCAGCCTTCGGCAGCTCCTACAGGGGATTGTGGGCAGCTTAAGCTTGTGGGGTTTTGCGGAAACCTACGGCCAGACGGTTCCAGCTGTTGATGGTGTTGATCGCCACGCTCAGGTCGACCATTTCTTTCGGCGTAAACTGCGCCGCGACTACTTCGTAATCTTCGTCCGGGGCGTGGGTCAGGCTCAGTTGCGTCAACGATTCAGTCCACAGCAGCGCGGCGCGTTCACGGTCGCTGAAAAACGGCGCTTCACGCCAGGCGGTCACCGCGAACAGCCGACGCGGGGTTTCGCCGCCCTTGATCGCATCGGTGGTGTGCATGTCGATGCAGAACGCGCAGCCGTTGATCTGCGAAGCACGCAGTTTGACCAGTTCGATCAGGTTTTTTTCCAGCGGCAATTTGGACACCGCGGTTTCCAGCGCGATCATCGCTTTCAGAGCGTCTGGGGAAGCGGTATAGAAATCGGTACGAGGTTTCATGGTGGCTCCGGGCAACAAGTGAATGTGTGGCTACGTTAGTCCTCGCACCCGGCTCGGCAAATAGCCAATATTCCAGAAGATCAGGAGGCCACTGGGTGCAAGGGCTGACCGCTCGTCAGCCAACCGGCACCAAGGGTCCTGCGCGTCTGACCAATATCAGGTACATCCCCTTTCTGGAGACGGATCATGATCACGCGCAAACTCACTTCGTTGTTACTGGCCGGGCTGCTGGCCAGCGCCTCGGCCGCCAGCTTCGCCGCCAACGATGGCGCTGACGCCACCGGCACCAAATCCGGCGCTACGAGCGGTTCGACCATGCCACCGGATAACACGCCGGGCGCGCCTTCGGGCGGTAATGGCTCCGACGGTGCCGGTTCCGGTACCGGCACCAACGGCGGCGCCAGCGGTTCGGGTTCGGGGGCTGGCGGCGGCACCGGTTCGGCCGGCGGCGGGACTGGCGGTGCGGGCGGTGGCACGGGCGGCTGAACGAACAAGAGCCACCCGTGGTGAAAACCCTCGGCGGTATGGGTATTCACATAACCTTGGCTTGATGACAATCACTGTGGGAGCTGGCTTGCCAGCGATAGCGTCAGCACAGTCAACATCTTCCTTGACTGACCGACCGTTATCGCTGGCAAGCCAGCTCCCACAAGTTCCTGCGACAATCACACAATCCCCTCTCACCCACAGGGTTTGTGCCAGGCTCTGGGTTAGCGATCGGAGCGCATCAATTCGGCCAAACCGCCGTCCAGCGACAGCACCGCCGCGCGATTGCGTCCGGCATTTTTTGCCTGATACAGCGCCGCATCGGCACGCTGGATAAACACTTCCGGACTGTCATTGCCGCTCGGAATAAACGAATAACAACCCAGACTCACCGTCAGATACCCGGTCGGCGAGCCGCTGTGGATGATGTGCTTGTCAATCACACTGCGGCGGATCTGTCCGGCAATCGCCAGCGCGCCGTTGATGTCAGTGTCCGGCAATAACACCGCAAACTCTTCACCTCCGTAGCGTACCGCCAGATCCGACTTGCGTTGGCAGCACGTCTGCAGCACTTGGGCGACCTGAGTCAGACAATGATCCCCGGCGACATGACCGTAGGCATCGTTATAGCGCTTGAAGAAATCGATATCGAGCATGATCAGGCTGACCGGGCTGACCTGCCGCGCGCCACGGGCGAATTCGATCTCCAGCGAGCGCTCGAACAGACGTCGATTGGCCAGCCCGGTCAGGCTGTCGTGGGTCGCAATCTGCTCCAGTGTGCGCTGGGCCTTGCGCAGATTTTTCTCGATCCGTTCGCCGTCACGCACCTGGTGAATGAACACCCAGCCAAACAGGCCGACGCCAAGGATCACCAGGGCGACAATCACACTCGACTGGAATGCGCGGGCGTACCAACCCTCGAGAATAGTGTCGCGCGACGTCGCCGCCGACACCACCAACGGATACGCCGCCAAGCGCCGATAGCCGTACAAACGCACAACGCCATCGACCACCGAATCGATCATCGCGGTGCCGGCCGTGGCTTCGGGCAGCAACGTGCGATAAATCCGCCCTTGCGCCAGCGACGTGCCGATCTGGTTTTCAACGAACGGACGGCGGGCGAGCAAGGTGCCGTCGCTCAGACCGAGAAACATGATGCCTTGGTCATCGAGGCTGAAACTTTCGAAGAAACGATCGAAGTACGACATCTTGATCCCGGCCAGCAGCACACCCTGAAAATTGCCGGCGTGATCATTGACGCGCTTGGAAATCGGGATGATCCACTCGCCGTTCTCCCGGCTGCGGATCGCCGGGCCGATGTGCGCCACTGTCGAGGCATTCTGCTGGTGGAATTTGAAGTACTCGCGGTCGGCCACGCCATTGCCACGGGGCAGATCGGCAAACGAGGTAATCACCCATTGGCCTTCGCGATCGAACAGGAACACCCCGTGCAACTGATCGAGTTGCTGCACCCGTCGGGCAAAAGTTCTCTGCAAACGCGGTTTCTGCGCGGCGCCGTAGCCGTCGTCCTGAATCCAGTCGACCAGGCTGGTCATCACCAGATCGGCGGCGAGGAATGTGTCCTCGGCCTGCTGCGCCATGGCCCGGGTCAGGTTGCTCGAAGCCACCTCCGCTACCGCCAGATCCTGCCGTCGCGACTGCTCCAGTTGCAGGTACAGCAAACCGGACAGGCACAGACTCACTGCAACGATAAACAGCACCGCGGCTTTGCGTAACGGCAGGCGTTTAAGCGCGCCGGGGGCCTGTTGCGGGTCGTGAATAGGGATAGGCAAAAGCAAGTCCTGGGCAGGTACGACAAGGGCGCCAGCGGGAAAACCCTTATGTTTGTGAGCGTAGCCCACCGGAATCTACGGGGCAAACACCCCGGTCCCGCCCAGGTATATCGGCGCGCAACGAGTTTGGATGATCGCTGTTCGCAGATTTATTTTCGATTGCCTCTTTCGGGTTAGTCAGTTGTGAAGGGCCAGGCGCCGCATCGCACTGTGCAGATGCGCGCGCGCACTTTGTGGATCACCTTCGCGCATCTGCTCATAGGCTCTTTGCGCAATGGCATGAGGCACAGGCTTCAGTTCCCGTTGCGTGGCCATCGCCAGCAATTGCACCTGCGCGGCGCGCTCCAGGTAATAGAGGTCGTCCCAGGCTTCGGCGATGGTCGGCGCGGTAACGATCACGCCGTGATTTTTCAGGAACAGAATGTCGGCATCGCCCATGACACTGGCGATACGGTCGCCTTCGCACGCGTCCAGCGCCAGACCGTTGTAATCCTCGTCTACCGCCGTGCGCCCATAGAACTTCAGCGCGGTCTGCCCCAGCCACAACAGCGGCGGCCCTTGCAGCAGGCACAGCGCCGTGGCGTGAGGCATGTGGGTGTGGAAGGCGACTTTCACTCGCGGCAGTTGCTTGTGCAGGCGCGCATGAATGTAAAACGCCGTGGCTTCCGGCTGGCCTTCACCTTCAACCACATTACCGTCGAAGTCGCAGACCAGCAGATTCTGCGCAGTCACTTCGGCAAACGCATAACCGTAGGGATTGACCAGAAACAGATCGTCATGCCCCGGCACCATCGCCGAAAAATGATTGCAGATGCCCTCCTCCAGGCCATGCAGCGCGGCCAGTTGAAAGCACGCCGCCAGTTCGCTGCGCGCGGTGATGATCGCTTCCGTGTCGAGGTTCAGCGCCGTCGGACGTGAGGCCCGCGCACTGGCGGTCAGGGTGTGAGCCATGACGATTCTCCGTGATTACCAACCGAGGGATTTGAACAGCGGCAACACTTGATCGAGGCGGTTGAGGATCGCGTCGGGGCGATAGTCCGGCAGCAACTGGCGACCGGTGCCGCGATCGATCCACACACAGCGAAAACCCATGTCCCGCGCCGCCGTGTGGTCGAGCATGGGACTGGCGCAGATGTGCACCACCTCTGCGCGGCTGACGCCCAACTGCTCATGAGCGTAGTCGAACAGTCGCGGCGCCGGCTTGTAGGCACCGGCCTGTTGCGCGGTGATCACCCGATCGATATAGCCGCCGAGTTGCGCGACGTTGCCGGCAATGATTTCGTCGTCGGTGTTGGAGACGATGCACAGTTTGAAACCCATGGTTTTCAATTCACGCAGGGTCTCGATCACCTCGGCAAACGGCGGCATTTTCGGGATCGCGGCGGCCAGACGCTGGCTGTCTTCGGGCAGGCTGGGCAGGCCCAACTCTTCCAGGGCCAATTGCAGGCCGAGGGTGCTGAGCTCGCGGAATGATCGGTGCGGCGGCGTTTGTTCGAGGCGATGTTCATGGCGATCATAGACTTCGATCAGCTGCCCGACGTCGACCTGATGCTCGCCCTTCTCGCTGAGAATTTCGCCGACAACGGCTTCGAGGCCTTCGTCCCATTGAATCAACGTGCCGTAGCAATCGAAGGTCAGCCACTGCGGGCGCGGGGTGTGGATTAGTGTCATTGGTCGAATCCTCTGTCGTGAGGCCTTCAGCTTATGAGCGCTCGGTGATAGTGTGAAATTAAATAAATAGCCGATTGTCAGTTGAAAACCCACTATCGAGAGCACCGCCATGCTGGACCTGGAATTGCTGAAAACCTTTGTCTGCGTGGTCGACGAAGGCAGCTTCACCCGCGCCGCCGAGCGCGTACACCGGACCCAGTCGACGGTCAGCCAGCAGGTGCGCAAACTCGAAGACCTCGTTGGCCACGCCCTGCTGCTGCGCGACCGTACCGGACTGAATGTCGCCGTCACCGAGCACGGCGAACTGCTGATCCACTACGCCCGCCGTTTGCTCGCGCTGTCCGCCGAAGCCACTGAAGCCTTGGCCAGCGACCTCGATCTGGAAATCCTGCGTATCGGCATGCCGGAAGACTTCGACGCGCGGCGCATGGCGCTGATTCTCGCCGGCTTCACCCGCAGCCATCCGCGAGCACGGCTGGAAACCCTCAGCGGCATGAGCCTCGATCTGCGCCAGCGTCTGGATGCCGGCGACATCGACATCGCCCTGATCAAACGCGAACCCGATAGTGGCCCGGCGTGGGCGACCTGGCCGGAGCGGCTGGTGTGGGTCAAAGGTGCGGAGTTTGATTCGTCCACTGGCGTGCTGCCCTTGGCGTTGTTTCCGCAAGGCTGCCTGTATCGGCAGCGCGCCATTCGTTTACTCGATGTTACCCAGCGACCGTGGCGGGTGGCGTTTGGCAGCCACAGCCTGACCGGGATTCAAGCAGCGGTGGCCTCAGGGTTGGGAGTGTCGGTGCTGCCGGTGTCGGCGGTGTTGCCTGAGCATCAGGTGTGTACGGATTTGCCGGAACTGGCGCCGACGGAATTGGCGTTGGTTAGTCGTGATGGGGTTTTGAGCGGTTTGCAGCGTGGGTTGGTGGAGTTCTTGCGTGGGGAGTTGGGGGTGGATGCGGGGGGATTTGCTTGAAATCCCCCTTACTTCTGTTATCGGGGTTTGTTGATTTCCCGCAGCAGGTCCGCGACAGGAATGTTCATGGTGTTTGAGTAGTAGGGTTTGTAGCCGTAGGCGGTGACGACGACTTTGCAGGGGATTTGTTGTTTACCAGACAGAAGGCCATTCAACTCCTGTACGGAGAGATCCTCGCGCGAAGTACCGTTGTTTTGGGTCTGCCGCAGAAAAGCACTCGTCATGTAGTTGAATTTACCGCCTGCATGACTGGCCTCATCCACCTCAATCAGTCCATACGCCGAGTATCTGAATCGGTTAGTGATGGAAAAGTTCTGATCATCCCCCAGCGCACACTCGAGCATCGTCGATGCTGCGCCCACCCCCAAACCTCTCCCGAACAAATCCAGGAGATTTACATCAGAGTCATAATGAATTTTGTAGAGCAGACCAATACTTGACCTTTCTATTGACAGAAAGTCGAGATTCGCTGGGGGCACTGAGTGGTCTTTGGCACATGACGAACACAATATGGCCAGCAGAAGAACAGACATTCTTTTCATTTCAGCGATTGCCTTTGCGAATGGCTTCGAACATGAGATCGCTCGCCGATTTTCCTTCAGCAACAGGACGGGTAAACATCGCTGGAGCATTAGCATGGTTTGTGTCCATGGTTACATTAACGTCAGGCCCACACAGTACTTCCCATTTCTCACCAAAATCCGCCACCGAGTCGGATTGGTCAGGCTTGGAGGGCATAGCTTTAATATTTATCCAAAAGTCAGCCACCGGAGTCGGTTGATCGCCATAAATATCGGATCCCAGCCACACCAAAGCACCTTCACCTACTGGGTCGAGTGTGACCAGCATGTTAATCCTGTAGCCCCACTCAGACATGACGCTGGTCAAATGCGCGCCGTTCCATCCCCCCAAGCTGTGCCCCACAATGTAGATAGGGCATGATTTGTAGGGAATTATGTTCAGAACATTTTTCTGGATATCTTTCTTTCCCCGCACCTCGTTATACCCAAGCCATTGAGATTTGTACTTTCCTAGCTTGGTCAGGTCCAGATTGCGATTATCAAAACCGGTCATTGCCTCGTTAACGTTGCCAAATGGTCCGGAAAAGTAATAACTCTCTTTGTCGCCAGCCCCACCAACAAATAGAACAATCGCCTTGGTACTCTCCACCGGCACAGGCTTGTCACTGACATCCTTCTTGTCCGTCAGCGCATGTTCCTTTTGCAGCTTGTAATTGTTGCCCTTCGCGCACGTTACCGTTTCAGCAGTCATGCCTCACTCCTCCAAAAACAACTTGATGGTTTCGGGCAGATGCGAGCTGACTTGGTGAGTAAATCCGTTGGCGTCAGACACTCCATGTTCCAGACGTCCGTCAGCGCGCTGAATAACGTAAGGATGATCAGGCATGGGCTCACCGGTCACGTCATTGACCAGTTTCAACCGGTCAGTGAAATGCACCGGCATCGGCAACAAGCCACTGAAGGGAGCCGATGTCACTGTGTCACCGATGATGACCGTGCCTGAACCGCCGATGACGACATTGCCGTGACCACCGGTGCTGTCCAGTGTCGCGGCGTTCAAACCATTGATGAACACCGTCGACGCAACAGCACCGGTAATCGGGCTGCCGCAGGCGGATTTGTCAGTCATCCGCGCAGCCGCCAAGCCGTCGAAATTCACATTCGGGGAGCCACTGACAATGGGATTGGTGCCATGTCCCGGCAATGGGCAGGCGGTTGGATCGGTGACGCGGGCGGCGGGTTTTCCGCTCATGAACAGCTCCTTGCAATGTAACGAGGTCATCCTTTCGGGGGCGCAAGCATGCGGGAGTTCGCCGGGTACTTCAAACCTTCAGACCAAAAAAGGCGCCCGATCGGGCGCCTTTTTGATACGTGGAAACCGCTCAGCTTAGCGCGACGGCGGCACCCGGATATCCCCAGCGCGGCACTGGGTTTTCACGCCCTTGCCACAGGCGCCGAACTGCAAATCCTTGCCCATGCACACGCGCACTTCCGACAGTTCCGGGCCGCTGCAAATGACCGCGATGCCATCCGCCGGAATCCCCGGGTTGGCCTTGCGGAACAGGTCAGCAATTTCCTGAGCTTCGAAGTAATAGGAACTGCTGAACGGTTGCAGTTCATCGGGGATTTTCACCGCCGCCACGGCTTTGTCCGCTTCATCCAGATAACCCATCGCGCCGAGGCCGCTGCAGGTGCCGTGCTTGGCCCATTCGTGGTCGAGCAGTTTTTTGGTCGGGAACAGCGTCAGGCCCTGGCTGGTTTGCGCCGCATTCAGCGTGGTCAGCGGCGGGCAGGATTCCGGCCAGCCGCCCTTGGCGTATTGCGGCCACAAACCGTGCAGCACGAAGCCGTAGCCCTTGCCCGTGCACTGCGCGTCATCTTTGTGCGTCAAACAAAAGGTCGGCGACCAGGACAACGCCAGCAGGTAGTAATCGAACACCCCCGCCACCGATTCCGCCTGGGCCTTGCTCGACTGCGATTGGCGCGCCGAACTCAAACCGATGCTACCGGCCGTCAGCGCAATCACTGCCAAAATTGTAAACAGCTTTTTCATCTACCCGCTCCTTGGGACGCCTGCGTCCGTGGTTTTCAATCCTGACCCGACTTGGCCAGCGCTGATTTCGACACGCTTGTGTTGCAAGCGCATGACGCAAGGCAACGCCGTACGCCGTTGAAAGGTCTACGATTAACAGGCAGACATCAAACCAAGGGATCCGAAATGAGTAAAGCAGACGAACTCGCCGCCAAACTCAAGCAAACCCGGCACACCCACGCGGATGCCGCGCTGGAGATCGATTGCTGGCCGGCGCAGGTGTACGACTTGTACCACCGCATCGAGGCGTGGTTGCAGCCGGTCACCGAAGTCGGCCTGAAGATTCGCCGCAATCCGACCCACGTTTGCGAAACCTCACCCGATGGTGAGCCTCACGATTACGCCATCGACCAACTGGTGATCGAGGCCAATGATCGAAGCCTGACATTTGATCCCATTGCGCGGTTTACCGAGGATGGCGCCGGGCGAGTGCAGATCATCCCGTCAGCCACGGACACCTACCTGCTGCGCACCGTGGATGAGCACGGTGAAAGCCATTGGTGGGTGCAGTCGATTGAAACAGGCCAGCAGCTGGATGCCATCGCACTGACCGAAAACAATCTGTTGCTGGCGGTGCAGGAAGGCCTCGGCCTCTAACCCCGATTACTGCCGCCGCGCCGAGCAAAACTCGACGATCACCTGCGATAGCGCATCGATCATCTGCGGATCAGCGTGAGGCGCGACAAACAAGCGGAACTGCGCATCCGGCAAATCCGGCAAGCCCTGTTCCGCGCCCAGCGCTGCCAACCCCTGCCCCACCTGACTCGCCGGCATCGGCGCCACGGCAAATCCTGACTGCGCCGCCGCACGTAACCCGGCGGTGCTCGAGCACAGCATCGCGGTGCGCTGGGAAATGCCCGCCTGAGCCAAACACGTCAGCGCCGCCTCACGATACGGACACGGTTCGGGAAACAGCGCCAGCGGCAATGGCGTCGGCAGTTTAATCACGGGTTGCGCGGCCCACGCCCACACCAGCGGTTCTTGCCACAGCAAACGCCCCAACGCGCCGGTTTCGCACAGCGAGCCGATGACCATCTCCAGATCCCCCTGCTGCATCTGGCCCAGCAGTGTCCCCGGAATGTTCACCTGCACATCGATCTGCATACCGGGATGCTGCGCCGCGCAATCCTGCAACGCACGCAACAACCGCGCCTCGACAAAATCCTCGGAAACGCCAATCCGCACCCGTCCCTGAAACAGCGTGCGCGTGAGCTGCGCCCAGGCATCGCGGTTCAACGCCAGAATCGTCCGCGCATAGGCGATCAGGCGTTCGCCGTCGGCGGTGAGTTGCTGAGAACGAGTGGTGCGTTTGAGCAGCGGCTTGCCGATTTGTTCTTCGAGTCGGCGCAGATGACCGCTGACCGCTGATTGCGTCAGATGCAGTTTTTCTGCGGCACGACTGAAGCCGTCCTCATCGACAACGGTGACAAAGGTCTTGAGCAACAGGGCGTCAAACATAGTGAGATACGTGATCAATGGTCAATTTATTCACGATTTATAGTTTGAAGCGCGTTATGTTGCAATGCCTCGCACTCACTCCAACGACTGCCGAGGCTTCACGTGACCACCCTTCTGCACATCGAATGCTCACCGCGCAAACAACGCTCTGCCTCACTGCAAGTGGCCCGCAGCTTCATCGACCGTTATCTGCAGCATCATCCGCAGACTCACGTTGAAACCCTGGATCTGTGGGGCATGCCGCTGCCGGAGTTCGGCGAGGAGGCGATGAACGCCAAGTACGCCGGCCTCAGCGGTACGCAGCTGACACCCGCCCAACAATCGGCGTGGGATGAACTCAAGCACCTCGCCGCCTACCTGCATCGCGCCGACCTGATTGTGCTGTCGGTGCCGCTGTGGAATTTCAGCATCCCGTACAAGCTCAAGCATTTCATCGATCTGGTGTCGCAAAAGGACATCCTCTTCAGCTTCGACCCAGAGCACGGTCTGCAAGGCCTGCTGAGAAACAAAATCGCCGTGGGCGCCTATGCCTGCGGAATGGATTTCTCGGCGCAATCGGCCACGCCCGCCGAACGCTTCGATTTTCAGAAACCCTACGTGGCCGCGTGGCTCGAGTTTATCGGCATCAGCGATGTGCATGAGTTGAGCGTCGAGAAGACCATTCTCGGCGAAGACATTGATCGTGAGTCGCGGCTCGCGGCGTCACAACAGGCGCGGGATCTGGCCGATCATCTCGCTGCAACTGAAGCTGACAAAACTGTAATCCCCGCCTCAGCCAACTGAAAGCTGGCGCTGGTTAGCCTCCCCGTCATGAGTCAAACGGGGATTTCCAGCGCATGCCTTCCAACCCATCACGACGCACATTCGTCAAAGGCCTCGCCGCCGGCAGCCTGCTCGGTGGCCTCGGCCTGTGGCGCGCGCCGGTCTGGGCGCTGAATGCGCCCGGTCAATTGCATGAACTGAGCGGCAGCGACTTCGAACTGTTCATCGGCGAAACCCCGGTCAACTTCACCGGCAGCCCACGCACGGCGATGACCATCAACGGCAGCCTGCCCGGCCCGCTGCTGCGCTGGCGCGAAGGCGACACGGTGACGCTGCGGGTGCGCAACCGGCTCAGCGCCAGCACCTCGATTCACTGGCACGGCATTCTGCTGCCGGCGAACATGGACGGCGTACCCGGCCTGAGTTTTCACGGCATCGAACCGGGTGGCGTGTACGTCTATCAATTCAAGGTGCGGCAGAACGGCACCTACTGGTATCACAGCCATTCCGGCTTGCAGGAACAGGCCGGCGTCTACGGGCCGCTGGTGATCGACGCCAGGGAACCGGAGCCGTTCCAGTACGACCGCGAGTTCGTGGTGATGCTCAGCGACTGGAGCGACGAAGACCCGACCAGCCTGATGAAAACCCTGAAAAAACAGTCCGACTACTACAACTTCGACAAACGCACCGTTGGCGATTTCATCAACGACGTCAGCGAAAAAGGCTGGGGCGCCACCGTTGCCGATCGCAAGATGTGGGCAGAAATGAACATGAATCCCACCGACATTGCCGACGTCAGCGGCGCCACTTACACCTTCCTCATGAATGGCCACGCGCCAGATAACAACTGGACCGGCCTGTTTCGCCCAGGGGAAAAACTGCGTCTGCGCCTGATCAATGGCTCGGCGATGACCTACTTCGACGTGCGCATTCCCGGGTTGAAAATGACCGTGGTCGCGGCGGACGGCTTGCACGTCAAACCGGTCAGCGTCGATGAACTGCGCATCGCCGTGGCCGAGACTTACGACGTCATCGTCGAGCCTGACGCCGAGGCGTACACCCTGTTTGCCCAGACCATGGATCGTACCGGTTTTGCCCGAGGCACCCTCGCCACTCGCGCCGGGTTATCTGCGCCCGTACCGGGTCTGGCCCCGCGCCCACTGGTGACCATGGACGATATGGGCATGGGCGGCATGGATCACGGTTCAATGGACATGAGCACCATGGATCACTCGGCGATGGGCCCGATGCAATCCCATCCCGACAGCGAAAAAGACAATCCTCTGGTGGACATGCAAGCCATGACCACCGCGCCAAAACTCAACGACCCCGGCCTCGGTCTGCGCAACAACGGCCGTCGCGTGCTCACCTACGCCGACCTGCGCAGCACCTTCGAAGACCCGGATGGCCGCGACCCGAGCCGCACGGTCGAACTGCACCTGACCGGCCATATGGAAAAATTCGCCTGGTCGTTCAACGGCATCAAATTCTCCGACGCCGAAGCTTTGCGCCTGAAGTACGGCGAGCGCATTCGCCTGGTGCTGGTCAACGACACGATGATGACCCACCCGATTCACCTGCACGGCATGTGGAGCGATCTGGAAGACGAAAACGGCGACTTCCAGGTGCGCAAACACACCATCGACATGCCACCCGGCACACGCCGCACCTACCGCGTCACCGCCGATGCACTCGGTCGCTGGGCCTATCACTGCCACCTGCTGTACCACATGGAAATGGGCATGTTCCGCGAAGTGCGGGTGGAAGAATGAAGGGGCCGCTGATGACTCGACTCACCGCGTTTTCCTTGCTGCTGGTCGGCAGCTCAGCAATGGCCGTCGGCGACATGCCGGGCATGGACCACAGCCAGATGTCCGGCATGGATCATTCCGCGATGCAAAATATGGACGACGGCATGATGCAGCCCGCCGCGCCGACCGAAAGCCGCACGCCGATCCCGCCACTGACCGACGCCGACCGCGCCGCCGTGTTCACCAGCCCCGGCGGCCATCAAGTCCACGACAGCGCGATCAACACGTACTTCCTCGCCGACAAACTCGAATGGCAGGACGCCGACGACGGCAGCGCGCTGGCTTGGGATCTGTCCGGCTGGATCGGTGGCGACATCGATCGCCTGTGGCTGCGCTCCGAAGGTGAACGCAGCAACGGCAAGACCGAAGACGCCGAGATTCAAGCGTTGTGGGGCCATGCGATTTCGCCGTGGTGGGACGTGGTCAGCGGCGTGCGTCAGGACTTCAAACCCGGCGCGCCGCAGACTTGGGCCGCGTTCGGTGTGCAGGGCATGGCGCTGTACAACTTCGAGGCCGAGGCCACTGCGTTTATCGGTGAAGGTGGTCAGAGCGCGCTGCGGTTCGAAGGTGACTACGACATCCTGCTGACCAATCGCCTGATCCTGCAGCCCACCGCTGAACTCAACGTCTACGGCAAAAACGATGCGCAACGCGGTATCGGTTCCGGGCTTTCCAACAGCGAAGTCGGACTGCGTTTGCGCTATGAAATCCGCCGCGAATTTGCGCCTTACATCGGCGTGACGTGGAACCGCACCTACGGCAACACCGCCGATTACGCCCGCGAAGAAGGCGAGGATCGCAGCGAAGCGCGCCTCGTCCTCGGCGTGCGGCTGTGGTTCTGAATCCCCTAAAAAAACAACCCGGAGCTCTTGCATGCGCACCTTGAAAATCACCCTTGTACTCGCCAGCGGCTTGCTCCTGAGCAGCCTCGCCCAAGCCCACCCGAAACTGCTGTCGTCGAGCCCGGCCGAAGGTGCCGACGGCGCCGCGCCCGGCAAGATCGAACTGCATTTTTCCGAGAACCTGCTGACCCAATTCTCCGGCGCCAAACTGGTGATGACCGAAATGCCCGGCATGGCCCATTCGCCGATGCCGATGAAAGCCAAAGTCAGCGCCGGCAGCGACCCGAAAAGCATGCTGATCACCCCGCTCGCGCCGCTACCCGCCGGCACCTACCAAGTCCAATGGCGCGCGGTGTCTTCCGACACGCACCCGATCACCGGCAACGTCACCTTCAAAGTGAAGTAAGCGATGGCTGAGCTGATCAACATCGTCCTGCGGTTTGCGTTGTATGTGGATTTGCTGCTGGTGTTCGGGCTGGCGTTGTTTGCGCTGTACAGCGCTGGGACGCTGCTGCGGTTTCGACCGCTGTTGCGCGGGATGGCCTTGATCGGGGCGCTGCTGTCAGTGGCGGGTCTGGTGCTGATGACTCGCGCCATGAGCGGCGAAACGGCGCTCGCGGCGCTGTGGCCGCAACTGCAAATGATGCTCCTGGAAACTGACGTCGGGCTGGCGTGGGCAGTGCGGATGATCGCGCTGATCGTGGTGTTGATCAGGCCGGGCGCGTGGCTCGCATCGGTGGCTGGCGCCATCGCCCTCGCCTCTTTGGCCTGGAGCGGGCACGGAGCGATGGACGAAGGAACACTGCAGTTCTGGCATTTTCTCAGCGACATTCTGCACCTGCTCGCGGCGGGCGCGTGGCTGGGTGCGATGCTGGCGCTGGTATTAATGGCGCGGGGGCCGCTCGATGACGCTCGCATTCGTTCGCTGGCGTTCGCGGTTCGGCGCTTTGAGTGGATCGGTGCAGCGATTGTGCTGATGTTGTCGATTACCGGCGTGGTGAATTACCTGTTTATCGTCGGCCCGAGGCTGGATGAAGTCTTGCTCGGCACTTACGGGGTGCTGCTCACGATCAAGGTTTTACTGTTTGCCGGGATGTTGGTGTTGGCGGCGCTGAACCGCTTTCATCTTGGTCCGGCGTTGGCGCAAGCGTTGCGCAATGGACACTATGTCATCGCAGCAAATGCGCTAAAGCGCAGCGTTGTCGTTGAACTGGCAATCGCATTGCTGATCGTGGCGCTGGTGGCGTGGCTAGGCACGTTAAGCCCGGAAGCAGGGTGACACCCGGGAAAGCCTTTCACTACACTGGGCCACCGTCCTTCCCGGAAGCCCCGATCGCAATGACAATTCTAAAAAGCACGATGATCTTCTGCGGCCTACTGACCCTGGCCGCCGGCGCCCATGCCGAGCAAACCCCTTCACACCTCGACAGCATCCAGCAACAAGGCCAGTTGCGCGTGTGCACCACCGGCGACTACAAGCCCTACACCTTCAAACGCCCCGACGGCGATTTCGAAGGCATCGACATCGCCATGGCCCGCTCGCTGGCCGACAGCCTCGGGGTCAAAGTGCAATGGGTGCAAACCACCTGGAAAACCCTGATGCCGGACATGCAGGCCGGCAAGTGCGACATCGGCATGGGCGGCATCTCGGTGACACTCGAAAGGCAGAAAAAAGCCTACTTCAGCAACACCCTCGACACCGACGGCAAGATTCCGCTGGTGCGTTGTGCCGATCAGTCCAAATACCAGACGGTCGAGCAGATCAACCAGCCCAACGTGCGCTTGGTCGAACCTGCCGGCGGCACCAACGAAGCCTTCGTCCACGCCTTCCTGCCCAAAGCGCAACTGGCCCTGCACGACAACGTGACGATCTTCCAGCAACTGCTCGACAACAAGGCCGACGTAATGATCACAGACGCCTCGGAAGCGCTGTATCAGCAGAAACTCAAACCGGGCTTGTGCGCGGTGAATCCGCATCAGTACATGCAATATGGCGAGAAGGCCTATCTGCTGCCGCGCGATGACATCAGTTGGAAACTGTACGTCGATCAATGGCTGCACTTGAGCAAGGTGACCGGTCAATACCAGCACGTGCTTGAACAATGGCTGGCCGTGGCGCCTGCGCAATAAAGCAGCGTTTGCGTTAGCGCCTATCCGGCCCGTCAGCCCTGATCGGGACTCGCCGCCCTTTTCGGGCGAGCCCCGAATGGGCAAAAAACACACGAAAAGAGTGACTGTCAGCCCCCCGCAGCTTAAGATGCAACAAAAAATGACGAAGTATTTGTTTCAAGGATGAATAATATTCTTGCAAGCAAAAGATTAAAAATTCGTTATTACTACAAGTTAGAGTTATTTAATCAAGATTTACCGCCGCAAAGGACAAGTACTTGAAAAAAGTCGCGATACTTCAATCCAACTACATACCGTGGAAAGGGTATTTTGACATGATCGCTGCAGTGGATGAGTTCATCCTGTATGACGACATGCAATATACTCGGCGCGACTGGAGAAATCGCAACCAGATCAAAACTCCTCAAGGCACGCAATGGCTCACTGTACCGGTACTGGTCAAAGGCAAGTATCACCAGAAAATCAGAGAGACCGAAATCGACGGTAGTGACTGGGCGGCCGCACACTGGAAGGCGTTGGTGCAAAACTATAGCCGCGCGCCTTTTTTTCAGGAAATTGCCCAATGGCTTGAGCCTCTGTACCTGGAAAACAATTACACACACCTTTCAGAACTTAACTACCGCTTCATTCAGGCCGTTTGCGAATATCTCAATATAAATACCGTTATTCGTCACTCTTGGGACTACACATTGTCCGAGGGCAAGTCAGAACGCCTTGCAAATCTGTGCGCGCAAGCAGGCGGTAGCGAGTACATCTCTGGCCCGGCGGCAAAAGATTATATCGAACCCAAGGTTTTCGAAGACATGGATATCAAACTGTCCTGGTTCGATTATGCAGGCTATCCGGAATATCCACAGTTGTGGGGTGAGTTCACACACGGCGTTACGATACTTGACCTGCTTTTCAACTGCGGAAAAGAGTCTTGCACAAAAATGAGGTATGTCACTCAATGAAGCTCTCCATTGTAGCGACTCTCTACCAATCGGCTTTGCATTCAGAAGAATTCCATTCCCGTGCCAGCGCCGTTGCCACTCTTGTGAGAAAGATTTATGCAAAGCGATAAAACAACTCTGCTGGGAGAAGTAGCAAGCTACTACTCGGAGAAACTCGCCTTGCATGGCGACACGCCGCGGGGTGTTGACTGGAACGGCGAGCAAGGCCAATCCCTGCGCTTTGAGCAACTTTGCAAAATCATCGACAGTAAGCAGGCATTTTCTGTGTGTGACCTTGGCTGCGGATATGGCGCGCTGGTCGACTATCTGAAAAGCACTGCCCGGACGTTCAACTACCTGGGCGTGGATGTTTCTCAGGAAATGGTAGCGTCGGCGAACCAACGCTATTCGGGCTGCACCGAGACACGATTCATTTGCGCCTCGTCGCCCGACAGTGTTTCGGACTACAGCGTTGCCAGCGGCATCTTCAATGTTCGCCTCGGTCGTTCCGATGAGGAATGGCTGGCTTATCTGGAAGACACCCTTGATACGCTGGACAGGAGCAGTCGACTGGGCTTTTCTTTCAACTGCCTGACTTCTTACTCGGATGAAGAAAAAAAGCGCCCGGATTTGTACTACGCCGATCCTTGCCTGATATTCGATCTGTGCAAACGTCGTTACTCGCGACAGGTCGCCCTGTTGCATGATTACGGACTGTACGAGTTCACTATTTTGGTGAGGAAGACCGGATGAAAACGAAACTGGTAATCTTTGGTTCCGGCGATATTGCACAGCTGGCACATTTTTACTTCAGCACCGACTCCGATTATGAAGTTGTCGCGTTTACCGTAGACAGCGATTATATCGACGAGACCGTTTTTTGCGGATTACCGGTTGTGCCGTTCGAGACCATTAACCAGCAATACCCGGTCGACAGTCACCACATCTTCATTGCCTTGAGTTATTCAAAGCTCAATGCTGTAAGAAAGGAAAAATACCTGGCGGCTCGACACTTGGGCTATACCTTGGCCAGCTATATCAGCAGTCACGCCACGGTATTGAATGACGGTCGAATCGGCGACAACTGCTTTATACTCGAAGACAATACCATTCAGCCTTTTGTGACCATCGGCAACAATGTCACTTTGTGGAGCGGCAATCACATCGGCCATCACTCCACGATCCAGGATCATACGTTCATCGCTTCTCATGTCGTGATTTCCGGCGGAGTCAATATCGGTGAACAATGCTTTATCGGCGTCAACGCCACCCTGCGCGACCATATAACGATAGAAGCCAAATGCGTGGTCGGTGCCGGGACTTTGCTGCTGTCGGACGCCGAACCGGAAGGCGTATACATAGGGACCGCCACTGAACGCTCCAGAGTTCCAAGCAGCAAACTGAGAAAGCTATGAAGTCGACCTGGAAAAAACTCGGCCAGTTATTTACGGTCGAGGGTGAACCCCGCCATCCCAAACTGACCTCTCATGCGGCCAACCCGTTGCCCGTACATTTATACGATGACGTCTTTCGGGTCTTTTTCAGTAGCCGAGATTGCACCAACCGCTCTTCCGTGGGTGCGGTAGACATTGATATCGAGCAACGCAAAATCATCAAGGAACATCCGCAGCCGTTTTTTGAACATGGACCACAAGGCAGTTTTTTTGCTGACGGTGTCAGTATCGGTAACTGCTACTCCGTGAACGGCGTGCGCTATATGCTTTTCATGGGATGGCAAGCGCCAAGTGACCAGCACTGGAGAGGTGACATCGGGCGTCTGGTGGTCAATGCCGATGCCAGCACCCTGACACTCGCCAGCCAGACGCCCTTCATGAGCGCCGACGCACACGACCCTGTCAGCCTGTCCTACCCGTGGGTGGAAGACGATGGTCGCGGCGGTTATGACATGTGGTATGGCTCGACCCGGACCTGGGATGCCGGGAACGGTGAAATGGTCCATGTCATCAACTCGGCACACTCCATCGATGGCGAGCGCTGGCAACGGACCGGACTTGCAGTGCCGTTCGAAATCAATGTTGCCCAGGCTTTCTCACGTCCCACTGTTGCCAAAAACCCACTGGGCGGCCTGGAGATGTGGTTCTCCTACCGCAGCGGCGCCGGAGAAAGTTACCGGATCGGCTATGCAACCACCGATGCAGGCAAACAGTGGAGGCTGGCACTGGAGGAAACAGGTATTGGTGTTTCTGCGCAAGGCTGGGATTCGGAAATGATCGAATACCCGTTCGTGTTTGATCATAAAGGCAACAGATACATGCTCTACAACGGAAACGGATATGGCAAAACCGGCTTTGGTCTTGCCATTCTGGAGAGACACTAATGGCTCGCCTGTTCGACTACACCTATATTTTGGCGACCATTTTATTCACTGTTTACGGACAACTCATCCTTAAATGGAGAATTGGCAAATATGGTGCGCTACCAGCGGATCCAATTGCCAAGTTAAAGTTTCTGTTTTACTTGTTTCTTGACCCGCTCATTATTTCCGGCTTCTTTGCAGGTTTTTTGGCATCGCTCGCATGGATGGCGGCCATGACCAAATTTGAGCTCAGTCATGCCTATCCTTTCATGAGTCTCAACTTCGTTATTGTATTGCTGCTCAGTGGCTGGCTACTCAGCGAGCCCATGACTCTCCAAAAATCAATCGGCGTCGCCCTCATTATTGCGGGAACGATTGTGGCTGCACGTGGCTAATCAAGTAATCGTCGATTCAACGGACAATTAAAATGACTCAGCGTATTCCCTTCAATTGGCCACACATGACCGGCAAAGAGCTCTACTACATTGCCGAGTCCCACTTCAATGGACGCCTGGCCGGCGACGGTCCGTTCACCAAGCGCTGCCATAACTGGCTCGAAGAAAGAACCGGCTGCAACAAGGCATTGTTGACTCACTCATGTACAGCAGCGCTGGAAATTTCGGCACTGTTACTCGATATCGAGCCGGGCGATGAAATCATCATGCCCTCTTATACCTTCGTGTCGACGGCCAACGCTTTTGTTCTCAGAGGTGGCGTACCGGTTTTTGTCGATATCCGTGAAGACACACTCAATATCAATGAAGCCCTGATCGAGTCGGCCATCACCTCTCGAACCAAAGCCATCGTACCTGTGCACTATGCCGGCGTTGCTTGCGAAATGGACAGCATCATGGCGCTCGCACGGCGCTACAACCTCAAAGTTGTGGAAGATGCCGCGCAAGGCGTAATGGCCACCTATAAAGGTCGGGCGCTGGGAAGTATCGGCGACTTGGGGGCCTACAGCTTCCATGAAACGAAAAATGTCATTTCCGGGGAAGGCGGCGCCCTGCTCGTGAATGATCCCGCAATGGCGCTGCGCGCTGAAATAATCAGAGAAAAGGGAACGGATCGAAACCGCTTCTTCAGAGGCGAAGTCGATAAATACACGTGGCAGGAAGTGGGTTCCTCTTTCCTCCCGGGCGAGTTGATTGCCGCGTTTCTCTGGGCCCAACTCGAAGAAGCGGATCGAATCACCCAAAAGCGCCTGGCAAGCTGGAACAGATACCACGAAGCACTTGCGCCTCTCGAAGCCAAAGGCATTCTTCGGCGCCCCATCATTCCTGAAGATTGCCAACACAACGCTCACATGTACTACGTATTGCTGGCGGAAGACATCGACCGACAAACCGTCTTGAATACGTTCAAAAGTCAGGAAATCAGCTCCGTCTTTCATTACATCCCGCTGCATTCGTCCCCGGCCGGGCAACGGTATGGCCGAGTGCATGGTGATATGACAGTCACCGACTTCCAGTCCGAGCGCCTGGTACGCCTGCCTCTCTGGGTCGGCATCACTGAAGAGCAACAAAACCGGGTAGTCGAGATTCTTGCATGCTGAACCGCTGGACACTTCCAGGCCAACAAGCGCTTTGCTGGCTTGCCGTCATATTCGCTGTAGGTTTCCCCCGCATCATGGTGTTAGGCGATTTGCCCTCAACGGACGAGGGTGTTTTCGCCTATTTTTCACAGATCATGTTTTCCAGCGTCGCTTCCGGATCCGGACTGCCGGATACCGGCACATTGATGCTCTACCCCATGCTTGTATCCTGGATATTTGACCTGCCCTTCAACCACTTCTTTTTACTGCGCATCACAGATCTGATCGCAGCAATCACAGCGGGTGTACTTTTTTACAGAATCATCGAAAAAGAATCTCAAAGCCATTTGGCAGCGGCGTTGATATCGATCATTTTCCTATTCACGATGAATCAACCGCTATTTATCCAGTCCGGTTTCAAAAACAGCATTTACGCGGCATACATCCCACTGTTCATTGCATTACTCTGGTCTCGCACCGCTGAACAAGGCGCTCGAACCTGGCTGTGGATCGGTGCATTGGGTGCTGTGTCGATTCTGCTGCGGGAAACCTTTATACCCTTTGTTGTATTGGGGGCCGCGTCTGTCCTCGTTTCTCGTGGCTGGAAGACATTCTTTCGATTTTCGTTCGGCGTCGTTCTGGGAGGCGTCGTTCTGACGGCAGCGGCACTGATTTTACGTGGCGGGTTTCAATCTTTCGTCGATGGCTATGTAAACGCTGGCGACTTCTACACCTCAATGAAAGATCAAATAACGTCACTGCTCATCGCAAACGGTACGCTCGCGGCGAAGCAAAGTGTCATAGCACTGTGGCTGGCTGGCCTGGCCGTCGCCGGACTGCTTGGCCACATTATTTACAATCGCCGATTTGATGTTCTGAAACGCCTGTTGTTCTGGATAAGCGTCGCTACCGTACCGCTGCTGGAGCCTCTGTCAAAAATCGGCTTCCCTTATCACTTCAGTGTTTGCCTGCCAGGACTGGCCGGCCTTTGCGCGCTGTCGTGGGAGCAACTGGTCAGCCCTCACTCCAAGGCTGTAAAAGCAGCAGCAGTGGCAGCGCTTATCGCAGTATGCGCAACCTTGCTCCAGAGCAAAGTTCCGCCGTTGCTGAACGCCTTCGCAGCCAATAAAGAAAATCTGCGGGGTTTCAACAGCAACACCTGGCGTCCAGAGGCCATTGCTCAATCCAACTATCTGTTAGCCGCCGATGCCATCGCCAAGGTCGCGCCTGCTCACGGAACACTGGGTATCAGCGGTTTCATGTTTTCACTCTTTCCC
Organism: Pseudomonas sp. SDT291_1_S447; assembly: GCF_054070155.1. Classification (NCBI taxonomy): domain Bacteria; kingdom Pseudomonadati; phylum Pseudomonadota; class Gammaproteobacteria; order Pseudomonadales; family Pseudomonadaceae; genus Pseudomonas; species Pseudomonas sp. SDT291_1_S447. The sequence continues at coordinate 24,719 of NZ_JBSVXS010000039.1, read as the reverse complement.
CTCACGGGATTACTGCCTTCCAGCTACGAATCCAGTCACTTGAGCGCGATGGTCATAAAGTACGGACTGGATGAATCAGCTTTCAAAAACGCACTGGCGGCCTGTCCTCCGGATATCGTCATGACGACTACCAGAACTGACTTTCCCGGCTCGGACATCATTGCCAACGCGATTGAACACTCTGGTCTCTACACTGCAGTCACGACCATTCCAGTCTCCCCCGAGAAGTCATACGGAACATTTGCCGGCACTGTTTACAAAAGAACCGGCCAGAGCAATGTGCCGCGCTCATCCTCTTGCCTATAAGGCATATAGGCTTTCTGCAAGCACTGCCTGAGAAGGCATCGAAACGTAAAAAGGGCGCCCCCGGGGCGCCCTTTTCATTCAGTCATCATGCAACATCCCGGAACTGTACTGATTGAGACTGCTGCCGATACTGTTGCCACCAAACTTCAAGATATTGGCGTTGTGCCCCTCCGGCGACTGACAGTCGCTGGAGAAACAACTGGTAGTGGTCAAACCACCCGCTCCGGAACAGGCACTCAACACCGATACTGCAGCAGCAATCAACAGCACTTTGACAACATTGGCGCTCATGGCACGATTCCCCTCGGGATGAACTGCGACGATCTTGTCTCAGCAGACTAGGCCTGCTTCGCAAGCGGCAAGATGAAACTTTGCTGATCGACAGCCGCGGTTCAGCATCGCCTGCCCGTTCAATCTTTTCCCGGTTTGGGAATCGCAATCCGGCTCCCAGTCTTGACCTCGCGCAACGCCAGACTCGACTGAATCGAGGCAATCCCCACCTGACGCCTGAGCACCTGCTCGATGAAGTCGCTGTAGCTATCAAGATCTTCCGCCAACACCTGCAGCACATAATCGGCATCGCCGGTGATCTTGTGGCAGGCCACCACCTGCGGCAATTGCGCAATCACCGCCTCGAAGGCGTCCGGTGCGTGGTCGGCATGGGTGGAAAAACGAATGTGCACGAACGCCATGATATCCAGCCCGAGCATTCGCCGATCGAGGTTGGCCTGATAGCCCTTGATCACCCCGGCCTCCTCCATGCGCTTGCGCCGCCGCCAGCACGGCGTAAGGCTCAGCGACAGCCGCTCACTGAGTTCAGCGTTGGAAATACTGGCGTCTTCCTGCAACAACTCAAGAATCGCCAGGTCGGTCTCGTCGAGGCTGATGCGTTTGGATATTTTTTTCTGCATGACGCCATTCCTGAGTAAAAACGCCCGATTAATTCATCAAACAACGAACACAAAGCAAAGAAAGCGCAGCCCAGCCGGAACAGAATATTTGCACTGGCTAACAATAACGGATGCGCAGAATGTTTACAGTTTTCAGTGATTCCCACCGTTTGCACCACGGCACCGAATTGAAAGACGGCGTGCTCAAACCGTCGTTCGAACAACCGAGTCGGGCCGACACCGTGCACAACCGCGTCAAACAGGTCGGCCTTGGGCAGATCGTCGAACCGCGCGCGTTTGACCGCTCGTGCTACGTCAACGCGCACAGCGAGCGCTACGTCAGTTTTCTCGAAACTGCCTGGGGCGAATGGTGCGCAACCGGTCGCACCCACGACGCCTTGCCACTGGTGTGGCCAGTGCGCGATCTGGCCGGCGATCAAGTGCCAACGTTCATCGACGGCAAGCTCGGCTTCTTTGCCATGGATGCCGGTTCGCCGATTACCGCGACGACCTGGCAAGCGGTGAAAACCAGCGCCGACATCGCCCTCACCGGCCTGGCCCTGCTCGATGAAGGCCACGACAGCGCCTTCGCCCTGTGCCGCCCGCCCGGCCATCACGCCGCGCGCGAATACATGGGCGGTTATTGCTACCTCAACAACGCCGCGATTGCCGCGCAGCAAGCCATCACCCAGGGCGCCAAACGTGTCGCGGTGCTGGACGTCGACTTCCATCACGGCAACGGCACACAGAACATTTTCTACCAGCGCAGCGACGTCATGTTCGTCTCGTTGCACGGCGAACCGGCGGTGTCCTATCCGTACTTCTCGGGCTACAGCCATGAAGTCGGCGCGGGTGTCGGCGAAGGTTACAACCTCAACTATCCCCTGCCGAAAAACACCACCTGGGAGAGCTACCGCAACGCCCTGCTCCACGCCTGCAAAAAGCTCCAGCAGTTCGCGCCTGAAGTGCTGGTGATTTCCCTCGGTGTCGACACGTTCAAGGACGACCCCATCAGCCACTTCCTGCTGGAAAGCGAGGACTTCATCGGCATCGGTGAACTGATCGCCAGCGTCGGCTGCCCGACCCTGTTCGTCATGGAGGGCGGCTACATGGTCGATGAGATCGGCATCAATGCCGTCAACGTGCTGCACGGTTTCGAGAGCAAACGCAACTGAGCCGGCCCGCGCTCTACAACCTTCAATGACTGGATCGGAGAATAAGACCATGACGCTTTTTATTGATGTCGATGATGCTGCACGCCTGTTCACCCAGGTCGGTATCCGCCGCGCCATCCGCGAAATGGCCGGCTACATCGAAGCGGACTACGCACGCTGGGCGCAGTTTGATAAATCGCCGCGCACGGCCAACCACTCGGCAGACGGCGTGATCGAGTTGATGCCCACCGACGACGGCCAGCAGTACTCGTTCAAATACGTCAACGGCCACCCGAACAATGGCCAGCAGAACTTGCTGACGGTCATGGCCTTCGGTCTGCTGGCCGACGTGCAGAGTGGCTATCCGACGTTGCTCAGCGAACTGACCTTGACCACCGCCGTGCGCACCGCCGCAACCTCGGCGCTGGTGGCGAAATCGCTGGCTCGTCCGGATTCGACCTCGATGGCCCTGATCGGCAACGGTGCGCAGAGTGAATTCCAGGCGCTGGCCTTTCATGAAATGTTGGGCATCCGCGAAATCCGCATTTTCGATATTGATCGCGACGCGTCCCTCAAGTTGAAGCACAACCTCGCGGCGTTCCCGGACATCGACGTGATTCTGGCCAGCTCGGTGAAGGGCGCGGTCAAGGGCGCGGACATCGTCACCACGGTCACCGCCGACAAAGCTTACGCAACCATTCTGACGCCCGAAATGATCGAGCCCGGCATGCACATCAACGCGGTCGGCGGTGACTGCCCGGGTAAAACCGAACTGCATGCCGACATCCTGCGCAACGCCCGGGTCATCGTCGAGTTCGAGCCGCAAACGCGCATTGAAGGCGACATTCAGCAACTGGCAGCCGACTCCCCGGTGATCGAGTTTTTCCGCATTGTGCTGGGCGAAGTCGCCGGACGCGAAAACGATGCGCAGGTAACGGTCTTCGATTCGGTGGGTTTTGCCCTGGAAGACTTTTCCTCACTGCGCTACCTCAACGACCTCGCTCAGGCGCAACAAATCGGCCAGCGCATCCACCTGGTGCCGACGCCGGCCAACATCAAAAACCTCTTCCAGCTGCTTGATACGCAACCGGCCAAAACCTCGCGTCTGCGCACCGTCAGTTGATCGCTAATCGCCGCCCCCCAGCCACAGGGGGCGATTCACTTTGTGATTAGCCGCTGTACCTCTAACAAGAACGCTCGACACCTACTTTCTGCCAAAACTCAAAAACATAAAATCAAGAGGTTTTGCAATGAAATCGACCCCTTCCGGGCTGCCTGAACAGCCCGCGCTGCAGCGTACGCTCAGCAATCGTCACATCCAATTGATGGCCATGGGCGGTGCCATCGGAACCGGCCTGTTCATGGGCTCCGGAAAGATCATCGCGCTCTCCGGAACCTCGATCATCCTCATCTACATGATCATCGGCCTGTTCGTGTTTTTCGTCATGCGCGCCATGGGCGAAATGCTCCTGTCCAACCTCAACTTCAAAACCTTCGCCGATTTCGCCGGTGCCTACCTCGGACCGCGCGCAGCATTCTTCCTCGGCTGGTCGTACTGGCTGAGCTGGAGCGTGGCGGTGATCGGCGATGCCGTTGTAGTCGGCGGCTTCTTCCAGTACTGGTTCCCCGACGTACCGGCGTGGATACCCGCCGTCGGCATGCTGGCAACGCTGTTCGCGCTAAACGTGCTGACCGTCAGGCTGTTCGGTGAAGTGGAATTCTGGTTCGCGATCATCAAGATCATCGCCGTCGTAACCCTGATCGGCGTCAGCACCGTGCTGATCGCCAGCTCGTTCGTCTCGCCCAGTGGCGTCACCGCGTCCCTGAGTCACCTGGTGGACAAACAGGCGGCGTTCCCCAACGGTTTGTTCGGCTTCTTCGCCGGATTTCAAATGGCGATCTTCTCCTTCGCCGGCACCGAACTGATCGGCACCGCCGCCGCCGAAACCCGCTCGCCAGAGAAGACCCTGCCCAAAGCGATCAACTCGATTCCGCTGCGGATCATCCTGTTCTACGTCCTGGCACTGACCTGCATTATTGCCGTGACCTCGTGGCAACAGGTTTCTCCAGTCAAAAGCCCCTTTGTCGAACTGTTCCTCGTCGCCGGGTTTCCCGCAGCCGCCGGCATCGTCAACTTCGTGGTCCTGACCTCGGCGGCCTCCTCGGCCAACAGCGGCGTGTTTTCATCAAGCCGCATGCTGTTCGGGCTGGCCAACCAAGACAACGCCCCCGGCATATTCCGCCGACTGTCGAGCAACAGCGTGCCACTGCTGAGCCTGGCGTTCACCACACTGTTGATGCTGGTCGGCGTACTGGTGCTGTTCATCGTGCCGGAAGTCATGACCGCGTTCACCATCGTCTCCACCGTGTCGGCGATTCTGGTGATCTTCACCTGGTCGACCATCCTCGCGTCTTACATCGCCTACCGGAAAAAACGCCCGGATCTGCATGCGAAATCGGCTTACAAGATGCCCGGCGGTGTGCCGATGGCTTGGTTCTCGTTGGCGTTTTTGGGGTTTGTGCTGGGGTTACTGGCGTTACGGCCTGATACGCGGATTGCGTTGATGGTCATGCCGGGGTGGTTTGTTTGGCTGGGGATTGCTTACCAGTTGACGCGGATGAGGAAGCCGAAATCTGCGGTTGAGTCGGCGGGTCAGTTTGGCTAGATCTGCAAGAGAAAGCCGTCACTTGGAAGTGACGGCTTTTTGTTATCAGTGAACGAGCATTTCACCTGCCCCTGGCGGGACAGGCTTTACGCCTTCACCTCAACGTTATCCAACGCCTGATTCACCGCCAACTCACCCAACATCACCACCTGCGCAATGCCCAGCGCGGTTTTGCGGTGCGAGGGTTCAAGCGTCGCAGCGAAGTTGTTGAGCATTTCCGAGGCGGAACTCAGCGTCTCACTGGCATTGGCCAGCAGGGATTCCGAGTCGTACTTCGGATTGGCGAGGTACATGCGCTCGGGCTCGTTGACGCTGGCCATGATGTGGCCGGCGGGAAGGAGGTAGTGATCGAGCGCGCGCTCGGCGGCTTCGTGGAGTTTTTTGGGGTTGAGGGATTCGTAGGGGGATGCGGGATCGGTTTCTGGTGGGTTGGGCGTTACTTTGAACATAGATGGAACTCCAGCACTAAAAAATTGGAGCCATCCACTCTCGCTACCAAACGAAGGGTGGTGACCATACACAGGTTGGTAGACCGGAGCACTGGAACCGGCGCTTCCGAAGAAGCCCTGAGCATGGCCACCATAATCCAGGCGCAAAAATGCGACTGCATGAGGTGACGCGATGCATCAGTGCTGCGGGTCTACCAAACCCGATCACTGGATTTCAGTGACCAAGGAACGATAGAACCCGCTAGCTAGACGCACAAGCCGGCGGATTCTGTCTTAGGTGTAGGGGGTGGCGCAAGGTGGTGTAGGCTAAGGACTGCAGCAGCAGACTTCATTTAAACAGACACGTATTTTCCGTTTGGAAAGGCTTTACTGGCACGCTGATTGATCCAAATACTGTGCAACAGCACAGAGAGCACTGCGCTCCTTTTTCAAGAGCTGTCCGTCGCTCTGATGATGGATTGGGCGTAGCCCCTCGCTTGCACCCCAGCCAGCCTAGCTTATCCCTCAAGCAGATCTTGCTTTGTAGCAATTTCTAAGCATGCACCAACTACCACCCACCCAGGGCATTATCGGTACAATGCTTTGCTTTTTTGAAACACGTTGGTTGGTACACCGATCGGTACGCGGTACAGTTCGCCGTAAATGGTGGGGCGGCCCGGCGAACCACGCCTAGCCTAACCTGCGGGGGACAGTCGCAGTGGCTGTCCCTTAATGAACCTGGTAACAGCCGTCCTTAGTGCATTCGCCGAAGTTAACGTGGTCACCTTGCTTTCTGAGAAGGCAGTCGGCTTTGCCCGCGTCGCCACTGAGTTGGCTCTTGCAGTTAGTGCAACTCGATTGGCCGTTTATGGTCTCTTTCGATCCGATCGATGCAATACGAGTTGCTTTCAAACAGGCCCGCAGGAGCAGGAGCTGGAACAGGGTCGGCTTGGCAGGCGGGAAGCAATAGCAGGCTAAGGAGAGCAATCGTCTTTCTCATTGCCAACCACCAGTTTGTGTAATCGCCACAATCTCCGGCAGCAGGCACTTGATCATGTCTCCGAAAATCTTTTTGAGACCGCTAGTAATTGCACCCTTGAAGGTTTCATAAGCAACGGTGAAGTTCTCCGTGGCGTAGAACACGATAGCCGCCAATAAAGCTGAAGCAACGATTACCTCGATAACGACCTTCTTTGTGTACTCATCGAAATTCTGGGGAGCATGCGCCAGCAATGCATAGAGCACGATGGTCGCCATGCGATAGCGCAGCACTGGGTACGTCAGCGTGATGTGAACGCAGCCGATCTTGAAAGTAGCCGTTATCCACTCGATCTTGATTTGCGGGTAGCTGAATATTTCAGCGATTTTGATTGGATCCTCTCGCGTCAACATCCCGCAATCGGCGGGACCGTTTAGGACCACTACCCCCTCGTAGACCTTGTCAACTGTGGCGGAATCGTTGGGGTCAGTCGCTTCTACTTCGCGTACTGGATCTCTTGCAGCTATTGGGGGCGTTACGTCCGGCCCAAGCTCCGTCACTACGGTGCGATACCCGCCGTTCTCAAGGGTCTGGCACATATCGGCATTATTAATCTTCGATTTGGAATTCAGCTCGGTGTTTCCACACTGCCCATTTTTTGATGCCTCCCAGTCTGTTGGCTTCGCCTGCTTTAACGTGCCACGGTTTGCCTTAGTGATGACATAGAACACGCTCACTAGGTATTGGTCGCGCCTTATCGGGTTCATTGCCCGAGTAGCCAACTGGTCAGCGATCTCGTCCGCGCTCTGTTTCAGAGGGTTGAAGGTGGCCAAAATCGCCTGCATGTCGCTGATGATTGAGTCATCACCTTTCCTAACGAATAGTTGTGCATACAACTGAACTGTGACGTCGTAGCTGACCGGAACGGCTTTGATACTCGAACTGATTAGCGACTGCCTTTCAAATACGTCGAAACGACATGCCACCTCCCCAACCAGCTCAGTCAGCGGATTTTTGTCCACATCGAGAAAAGGACCGAGTGATTTCTGTGCGGCTGGACCTGGCACAAGAACGAGATCGGGATCGTCGGCTCCCGGAGCGGGCGAGTTATAGATTAGGTTGTCCCGATCTTTCAAAAACCTACGAACGTTCGGGACAGAAAAATCCGCGTTGCACTGGAAGTTAAAGGCCATGAGAACTCTCCGCTTTCGTTTTTGATGGAGCGGGCGTTTCGAATACATGACTGCGGGGCACCAGGTCCCGCATTGACAGGCTGAAGCATAGGTTGAATTTCCGCAGAGTGTAGTGAACAGCCTAAAACTGGCTAAATCGGGCTATTGAGAACAGTCCGATCTTGTGTCTTAGATCAGCAGCCACTAGTCGCCCATACCTTTCCCAAGGGCAGCATGGGTCGTGAGCAGGCGCTCGGGGGTAGGGATTCGAACCCCTTCGATCCTCCTCCTATACCGCTGTAGACCGCTAAAAACGGCTATCTAACAACATTTAAGAGGCATGCTGCGGCCTATAGCGGCTCTGGATTTGCCCTAAATATGCCCTAAACTCGCGCCGAGTTCGCAGCACCATAGCCGCGTCCGATGTCCCCATCGACGGATTTCACTTCTCGCCCTATTGCAGAACCGACTTTCTGGAATTAGCATCGGTTCCATTCCAAGGTGTAAGCCCGCCAAGTCTCACGAGGACGATTCTGGGCAGATCTTCATCTTCTCCAGATCGATCTCTGGGTTGCTTTGAATCAGCCGGGAACTCAACTTCAAATACTGATTTGGGTACCGACCAATGTTAAAGCACCTCGCGGACTGCTTAAGAATTATTGCAACATCGCCACAGCTACGACTTCTCTTGTTCCCCATATCATTCTCTATTCCAATCTTATCTTTTGCTGTGCTTATCTGGGTATATCACATTAATTAGCCACAAGCACGCAGCTGCTTTTCGCCGATTGCTGAGAGCTTTCGGTAAAGGCAGCGACTGGATTATTAATGTAGGGAAAGGATAGGGATAGAAATTCTAACCACTTCTAGCATTCTAGCTGTCCGCAGTGTAAAAGTAATACGTTCGGCACCATCTGAAGGGTTCTCGCGGCGTATACCGCTTTTAATTCTGCATTAAATAATTAGCCCACAACGTAGATACAAAAACCCCTACCCATTCAAGCAACCATAAAAACCAAAACTTAGCAGAACCAGCTACAAATAACAAAAAATCATACAACGGCGGCGTCTTCAATATATAAACATAAAAAGTCACAAAAAACAGAATGCTGGCCAACCCCAGAATAACCTTAGATACTCTGATATTAAAAATACAGGACGCCTTGAGGGCTGTAAAAATCGACTCAACCTCATTAAATATTCGCGGCAACTCCACCTTAAATCGTTTTTCCTTCGATTCTATCTCCGACTTAATAGATGTCAATGCAACCAACTGACTCAATATCAACCAAACAATTATCAAGGTAAAAAAAGCAGCGGAAAAAATTATCGAAGCGTTGATTAAAATATAGTTCTGCTCGCCCACGTTTTTCAGCTGACTAGTGGCCAATATCGTGGACACTGGAATTGCTAGCAGTTTACCCTGTATTCCTGATAGTAATGCGTTTAGCTTTACGTTGAACTCGCGCTTTTGCTCATAAAGCTTCTCTTGATCATTCTGAAAAGAAAAACTAGCCACAAACAAGTCATAATTATTACGCGCAACCAGCACAATTTCTAATGCATGTTTAAGAAGATGCCGCAGACGCATTTCTAAATCGCAAGAACGCATGGCCTCAGCTATGGCATTACGCACTATCCGCTCTTTTTCACTGGAATGAATGCTATCGCTAAATAACTCATCTAAGACCTTAAGCGCTTCCTGAATTTCCACTGACACACTTTCCAAGTAATCAGACTCTGATTTGAAAGGTATGCATGTTTTCCCATTATGGGTTCGCACTACGTAATTTCTACTACTTCCATCACGCTCAGTTATATGGTGCTGGTCAAGTGACATAACAAATTTTTTAGCAAAAATTAATCTTTCTATTACTGCAGGATATTCCGTTCCGCTTGCGTCCCAAGACTTATACAATGGATCTGCAAATGCATAGTTTTCTGGTAAAGCATGCAAATTGTAGAAACGGAGTAGATCGTTCGGACTCCGCACCAGACAACAGTGAGCACCTTTTGGCAAGTCTATAGAAACTTCAAAAATATCAATGCTGTTCAAATCCGCAACATGCTGACCTTTTTTCTTAAGGCTAACTTCCGTATGAGGACTATCAATAAGCGCCTTGATCAGAACAACCGCTTTCTGACTGAAAGCCTGCTCGCAAACTATACAAGATGGGTGCCACTCAAACGCGGCCAAGTCCAATAGCTTGAATATTCTATCGATATCTTTCAGTTCTTCTGAGCTAGTCATTTTATTGGTATAAGTTTCAAAGTTGCAGCAGGAGCTTCGGCGATTTCTATGTTGCCATTATCATTCTGAAAAATCAGACCATCCTCGATTGCAGACTGCTCAAAGGACAATGTGTATTGCTTCTTTGGCCCAATGACCTTGTACTTCATCAATGATTTCAAAAACTGAGTAACTGGAACAAATTCGGCTGGTATCTCCAACTTGTTCACTTTCAGATATTCAATGAATTTCTCAGGCGCATCCGGCTCAATCAAATTGGCTACAGCACTTAAGGTTATTGCGAGACTATTAGCGGCTTGGCTTTCAGCCCAATCCTGTATTGCTCTTCTTGCTGCTAATGCACCGTCCTCATCTTTGAAGGATTCACAATAGCTTTTAACCGCCGCGACAATCTCCTTGGTGTGTTTCGATGGATCGTGATACTGGGACTCATCGATATTCAAAAGGCTTTTAAAATAACCAACTACTGTATCGAGCCGGTTTTTTCCTTTTAGAAAAGCGACGTGTCGCTCACGCTCAACCTCATCTTTTGACAACCAACGCCCGACATGAATATCAGCGGCAAAATGTAGCTTATCTGTACCGAGAGTAACGACCTCTTCAAGCTCCATCGCCGCATTAATACCGATACCTTTCTGGTCCTTTATAAGAACAAGCATTAAATGCCGCTCTTCCTCTATTATGTAATCTATAATCGTCAAATAACCGCCAGTGGAGAGTGGAGCTTCTTCCATTTTATCAGCGAGCTTTTCCATCATCATTATAGAATAATCATAGAAAACCGAGTTATCCTCTGGCTTCGCCGTATCACCTAAGTACTTGCGTGTTTTAGTTTCGAACCAGCTACCGTTTCGATACCTGCAAAAGCAACACTTGCTTCACCGTTGAAACTCTTAAGAATGCTCGCAGCCAGCGTATTGACTTTCTCATCAGGTAAGACCATAGCTTCATGCCTTGGCGATGTCCGCACCAGCTTCTGGCCCTGTACGCTAATAAGCTTGTGAAAAACGAAACGCTGCACGATAGGATTAATGTCCTGAGTGCTTGATTCTGGTTTTTTTTCAGTAGCCATTTGAATTCACGTTCCCTGTTCTTTTTGTAGAGACATTGACGAAAACTAACCATTTATAGCTCATATCTGGCTGATTGCTATCATTAACTGCATGTCACTAACCAAAGCTGATCGAGTCTGGTTGTATAGCTTTGGCTCATCATTTCCCGCCGCATACCCCAATCTGGGTTGCTCGGCACACTCGCGGACCGGAGCGTCCCCCTACCCCACCGTCCATTGATCTCGTCCAACACCGCCATCACCCTTTTTGCCTCAGTGGGCTGAGAAATGGCGAACAGATCATCCGTGTATTCACCCGGGTGGCATAGATTCAGCAATAGGACTTCCGCCTTGCTGTAACTGAATCCAGGACGGAATACGCGATCAAGTGCATCGACCGCTGCCGTCGTTAACAGCCGAACGTCATCCGTTGGGTACGGTAGATCGATCACTACACCGTTTGCGTATTTAGCCTCATCGGGGTTGAACATGCCGGTGCGGATGCTCACTCGAATCTTCTTGCATAGCGACCGCTGTGCTCGCAGCTTTTCCGATGCCCGCATGTAGGTTGCCACTGCCTCCTTGATCGGCGGCAGCTCCTTCAGTCTTTTGCCGAACATCCGGCTACAGCAAATCTCCTGCTTTGGCGGATCCGGCTCGTCCAGCTCCAGACACGGCGTGCCGGCCAGCTCCCGAGCAGTTTTCTCTATCACCACGCTAAAGTTTTTTCTCAACGTCCACGGGTCGGCCTTGGCCAGATCCATGGCCGTCTTGATCCCCATGCCATCCAAGTGCACTTTCATGCGCCGGCCTACTCCCCAGACCTCAGCGACATCCGTGTTGCGAAGCACCCAGTCGCGCTTGATTGGGTCGCAGATGTTCACGACGCCACCGGTTTGCGCCTGCAGGCGCTTGGCAGTGTGGTTGGCCAGCTTGGCTAAAGTTTTGGTGTGAGCGATGCCGACACCGACCGGGATGCCCGTGCAGCGCAGCACCTGGCTGCGAATCTTGCGGCCGAGGGCGTCTAGGCCATTAATGCCGGTAAGGTCGACGAAGGCTTCGTCGACCTAAAGGAAAGATGTCAACCCATGGACATGAGTGAAACCCGCGCCGACTCTCGTTTCCCGCTGAATACACCATGGCCATGGACATCCCCCTGTGAAGGGCTTTCGGAGTCTAATTTGTCCATACCGAAATCTGCTGTTGACCGCGGACAGCACAGCTCGTTGCCTAGTGGAATCATTCGTGACAGGCAGCTATCGGCCAAAAGCGTTCACTCCGTCTCCCTTACGAAACCGGGGAGTCTCAGTCACCGGTTTCGGGTACACCGGGCGGCCCTACACGTCCTTTTTCCTATGCTCTTGGCTTAGCATTGAGCAATGCTTCGCAGCTCACTAAAACCTAGCCTATGAGCATGCGCTGTGACGGCAACGGGAATTGAATAGGAAATAGGCACACTGAGCTCATCAGCATGTACCCGCACCAAAATTGACGTGAGGTCCGCGGGAGGAGTTATCAAAAAAACGTCGCTGCTCAAAACCTCTTCGCCTGCATGGATTTTCCCGAAATTAAACACAGCGGTTGTCCGATCAAAATCTTCCTGGACGTCGAAATGAGCATGCGCCGGATTGATAACATTCGGTACGGTGAGGTTAAATTCGGTACTCGGCAGTTCGGCCGTCTCGGATACCAATCGGAGCGTCCCTGCAGGTTCAAATCCGAGGTGAACTCTCACACTGTTTGCCGGTGCATTCCCTTTGTTTGCTACTCGAACACGAAATCCAAATGCGCCCGTTTTCTCCTGTTCGTGTACCGCCAGCTCCCGATAAAACTGTCTGTTGTTCATGACAGATTGATTCACTACATAGCCGTGTGCTGGAGCCTTGTAGTCGGGATAGTCCTCGAGCAGCAGATGTTTGTATTCGAACTGAAACCCATTATTGAGCGTCGACTGATCGTCGAGCCTAAACATATCGATGCTGAGCTGCGGATTGCCTGCCGCCATTCTCTGAGCATCGATTGCGCCCATTTTTGCGATCTGTTCCGGATCCGCAATTGTTGTTGACGAGCCACGGCGGACGTATACGGCGTTCTGATCAACATTCCCAAATTTTTTCTTGGCAAATATCGGGCGCTCCTGCACCTCGATTGTGTAAAGTCCGAGAGACTGGTTTCTGTAGGTGACGGGTCTGTAGGAGAAAACTATAGGTCGGTTCGTTTTGGTGTTTATGAGCTCTTGAAGCCTGGAATCATCGGGATGGCGGTCTACAGGAAAAATTGACTGATCTTTGTTATCTACCCCGATCAAGATATATGCCGGTTCAGACCGCCAGGTATTGCAGAACGCAAGGATATCTTTGAGCAGCTCGCTTTTGGGGATGGGATCAGCCCCGTCAGTTATGTACCCCTGCCTTTTGTAGTCCAAGGTGATGCCTTCGCCGGTATAAAGCAGCCGTTCAATCAAATCTTCATCGGTCATTGCAGCACCATGTTGAAAAAATCAGAGATCCCCCACATTCCCTATCGGCGAGGGAGCTTCTTCGTCACAAAGTAACCAGTGGACTTTTCATACGTCACATCCTTACAGGATGGGCACTCGATTTCAGTGCTCGTGGGCCTGTCAAAGCCGTCACCATTGTTTTCAACAATCTCAAACTTTTCGCCACATTTTTCACATTTTTTTGTACGCATAATTTCGTCTACTCTCAGACTATTTTCCGATATCTGATCACGGGGAAGCTGCTTCGAGCGTCAGCTACGTTTGGGAAAACCGCCCTGTTCCTGCTGCCAAAGCCCGCGACGGCAGGCTGACGGTGCAGCTGATGTTCCGTGGTTAACGCCTTTCTCCTGATCTAGCAGAAAAAAACCAGGCTAAACCGATCAGTAAGACCGAGAGAATCGTTGCCAGCGCATGTAGCAGAGAGGCGAACCAGAAAATTGGCGCACCATTGCTATGCCAATCGGTAATCAGAAGCTCCGTAATCACAGATTTTGGTTGGCAAGCTGCAAGCGCGTTATTGAATGCCTCCGCACCTAGTGCTCTCATGCTCTGGAGATCGCCCCTAGGGCATGCGGTGAACGAAGGAAGAGTTGTTTCAAACTTCGTTACATAGCCGTCAAAGGGAAAGTGAAGCAACATCACCAAGATCGACGCAGCAAGTGTTACAAGCAAAGCAACCCGCTGGTGTGTATTAATAGCAGAAGTTCTTTGCATAGCGTTTTCCTTTGTTTCAAAGCTGCATTGGCAAAGCGTTCAGTGACTGTCCCGGCCAGCTTGATTGGGAAATGAACGCTTTCCAGTGCAGCCCCAAGAGGATGGCCAGATTCCCATCAGCTTTTGATTCTTTCAAAACAAACCACTTTCAGATCCCGCAAGGCGTAAAAATGGGCCTGGTTCTCCAGAACAGCTTTTCGGACTGCTCGGATAGCAGAGCTTCTTGAAACGCGAAAGCAGAGCCAGCAAAGAAAGGCGCCGATCAAGCCCCACCACCAAGCCATCAGAAACGCCATAGCAACACCCGCAATAAGCGCAAACGGCGCGGCGATGCCAAAAATCGGACCAAGCGCCCCTGTCTTAAGCCCGTTGGAAGCTGCGCGTAGTGCTAGACCACGATCCACGTACAACCCCAATTCACCTCTGTCGTATGCTTGAACTGTATCCGCCCACGACATTGAGTTTGCCCCCGACCGCTCACCGAATAGGTTTCTTTCACTCATCCGACATTCCTTCGTTTTGGCGGACGCGAAATTGGGCGTCCCTTTGCTGCCTCGGCCCAGCGGTTTGACGGCTGATCCGGAGCGTTGCTGGTCTTTTCCTATGCGTCCGCAATTTCGGCTCGCATGATGGCTATCTTCGGTATTAGTCGCTTACGAATTCCATCAATCAATTCGGTTATCTGTTCACATTCCTCTTTCGTAAAACGCCAGAATGGTGCACCACGCAAATCGGTGAGCGCCCTAGAATCTATGCGCCAAGGCTGGACTTTATGGTGCTTGCTGTCCGAATGTGCATACACCTCATGGCGAAGCCCCATCATCCGCTTATGCAGAGCTGTCGCGCCGTGATCTTCTGGCAAAAAACCTGCTGGAAGACTCGGCCACCCGTAGCTTTTGGTGAATGCCCTCGCATAGCTAACAACAAGTGCCATCACAAATGCGGATTGCTGAATGTAGATAGAACCACGCCGCTCCCAAGGCGCAGAGTGCCAACCTTTTTTCAGTAGATGTTGAGCGTATTGGCGTGCGATGCCCAAATCTTCGGCGGCAACATAGAGACGCTCATACAGCCTCTGCTTTTCTTCATTCATGGCCGATGCAATGTCCAAGCCATTTCCCCAACTACACTACTTAGACGTACTCTTGAGCCTCAGCCCAATCGAGCAGTTCGTCGAGACTCGACAGCGACTCTTTAGCATCATCGAGGCCTTGTTCTGCCGCCAAAAGCAAGTACTTCTTCGAGTTTCGCAGGGTATTCCGACCCGACTCTGACAGCCTGCCACCCCCGGCTCTGATATCAGCGGAAGCGACGTTCATCAAGTGTTTGGCTAAGTTGTATTGGGTGTCCGCATCGCCCTGATTGGCGGCCATTTTGGAGTACCTGACAAAAAATTCGGTCAGGTCTTTCAAAATCACGTCGTTGGTCTCTCGTTCCATCATGTCCAGATAGAACTGGGATAAAAAAATCTGACAAATGTGGTTGCCCTTGTCTGCCTCAGACCTCAGTACCTGACCAGCTTTGGCATTGTCCTCGGTCGTCAAGAGTTCCTGAATATCGGCAACCGTTCTAATTTTTCTTCTGAAAAACCCAAACATGTCAACTCCCTTTTAATTTTCCCTATCATTCCGAAGGTGTTCCAGCCCCCCCTACCAAAGGTAGGGGAACAGGAACTCGATTGAGTGCCGCGAAAGGTTCAGGGATACCGGCTTGCGTCCGTCGAGGATGATCAAACCCTCCTTTGCCATCTGGCTCAACAGACCCCGGGTGGTGCGCTCCCCAACGCCAAGGCTGGCCTGCAGCTCGGCACGTGGCTGGTCGCCCATATGGAGCAAGGTTTTGTAAACGTCCCTGGCCTCGATCCGGAGCTCTGGCAGTGCATTGCCCTTGCCATCTGAAAGCGCGCCGCGACTGCGCATCTCGAAGTACACATCGATCCGCTCGCCCAGCTTTTCCGGATCAAGCTGCGCGCTGAAGTACTGAACCTGGTCCAGCGCAGTCTCGGTGAAGTACCGGGTCCAGCGCATCAAACCGCTATCCGACAAGATGCCGCGACCGTCCTGGTCGCCTTTCCGAGGGTGGTCGGCTGCATTGAGCATGTCGTAATACACCGTGGTGTTTCTGGCGAAGCCGCGGCTCATCGACCACAACCCATAGCCGCCAAAACCAGAGGCCTTCAGGTACTGGTCGGTGAACAGACGCCCTGTGCGGCCGTTTCCGTCCATGAAGGGGTGGATCCACATCAGCCGATGGTGCGCTGCAGCGGCTGCGAGGAAACGCGACAGCCCGTGAATCCGATCCAGTCGGTAAACTCGCTCGAATTGGCCAAGGTGGGCCTGCATCTGCTCAGCGGTCGGGGCGATATGTTGGCCAACCTTGACGCCGTACTCGCGGAAAACGCCGGGAACCATACGGATGATGTCGCCTTGTTCGTTAACTTGGATATCCAGCATTTCCTCTGGCACACCGACGTAGAACTCGCGGTGCAGGCGCGAGATGGTGTCCCGAGTGCAGACATCGACCGGGTCGATCGGGTCGTCCGTGAGGCGGCGCTGCGCTTCAATGTGGCGCTTGATCTCCAAGAAGTCCTCGCTGACTTTGACCTCCTGGGGCGCGTCTGCAACCTGTTCGGCGCGCAGAATGTCAGCCGGTACTGTGGAGTTACCCTCGATCTTGTTGCTGTAGTACGAATTCACCACACGCAGTAGGTTGGTCATCGGCACGCGCAGCGGGCGCGGGATCTTGCCGTGGAGTTCCGCATCAAGGCGCATGACCTTGACGATCTGATCCTGTAGCTCTTCGGAAGCCTTGTCTTGGGGAATATATGGCGTGAATGACATTTGCCGTTTACCTACCTTGCGCTATGCCCTATAAATAAAGGCCCAAATCAATTTTACGGCGATTATTTTGCCGGTTCGCTTGCCGGTATTGTAACACTGACTTTTTAAGCATTAGGAACAATTAACAGCCTTAAGTGCGCCCTCAAAAGCCCACCTGATTACGTCCTGATCTACGTTCACACAGGGCCCATTAGCGCAGCTATACGTCGCGAGTTAAGTCGATCCATCAAAATAATCGATTACCAAATTGCTGCACACACACACACACACCAAGTGCGAGAGATCATTGCCAACCGTCTGCGCCTGAACGCCGCGCCCTCTTTACTCATCCGCTATTGTGCGAACTCCACCAGCTTCTGACTGGTCAGCGCCGAGTCTTCGAGGTCACCCAACCAGGTAGCCTTGATCGCGTTGAGTGTTGCGTTCTTTGCCTTACCCAGTGGCCGGATCTTTTCGTACTCATCCAGGTATTGCTCGACCATCTTTCTGACCGTCACACCCTTGCGGTTTGCTCGCTCAATTGCACCTGGCTCGGCCAGCTCCGTCTCACGCCGCTTGATCCATGCCTGGGCGACCTGCTTGCGGTCGAAGGTTTGGCTTTCCTGATAAACTGTGCTCCCATCCCGATTGATCCGTATCTGCGCCGTGTAGGCCGTCGAGTTGTCCTTGCGCTTGCGTGATGTGATCGTGCCCATTTCCAGTTGCTACATTGCCGAATTCACTTGCTACATTGTAGCAACCGACTTCGAAAACGAGGAAAAATGGGTAAAAACCGTTGTATAAAAGATCAGTACCAATGAATTTCGAAAAACCTGAAGCGCCCGTAAATACTAGCCCGTCCTGCTCCGAGCCGTCTCGACGCTTCAGTGTGGCCCCCATGATGGATCGGACTGACACTTCTTTTACCTCCCGCAAATAAAGGGACGAACACCCCGCCGCCAGCCCGTGTACCAGTTGCGTACCAGTTCTGTTTTCCTCCCTCCTACTCCCATGCCTTCTGCCGAATGCGTTAGCAATTTTTAAGCAGCGGTTCTCGGCTCCAATCCTGGCACTGTCTATCGTCGGCAAGGGTGAGCCTTTGTGAGAGTTAAAACCGCGTGCATGAAAGGCCAGCAAACCTCCCCGTCTTCGCTTACCCCGTTTTCATGTTGACCCCTGGGAAAAAGGTAATATTGGTAATTTCCTTTTTTATTGACGATAAAACCCAATAGAATCAATAGGTTATACGACTTATTCAAAAGTAATAAAAAGGTAATAGATGAGTTAGAAAATTACCCTTAGGCGTAGTAATTTCATGTCCCTACGAAAGCCTTTAAAATCAATCACTTAGAAAAATATTACCTCTTCCCTTACCTAATATTACCTTCAAAGGTAATACGTTGAAGCCACGTCCTATAAGGGCTGCAGCCATTTTTTCGCATCTGCTTACCAAAATTACCTTTTTCCCAGCCCCGAACTGAAATCAGCTCCCTCAGGTGCCCTGCTATGCTTCCTGCTTTCCGAATGGAGTCGAATGCATGGCCAGCGAATATTCTCTAACCGTCGTTCTCGATAAAATGTACGAAAATCAGCTCGGCCTCGAAGCTGCGCTGATGGAATTGGTGCTGCTCGTCGAGCAGCAGGGACATGAGACCGTTGGTGAGAATGCCCGGGTGGCACTTGAGCGAATTGGTGAAAATGCAGGGTTTATAAATCAAGGCTTAGCACGATTGAGAAACCTGGAAAAAGATTAGCTGGTGGCCGCTTTCTTGTTTGCTAATAAAGGCGAGTGGTTAGCGTTCCACGCGACAAACTCTATTTACCAAAGATACCTGCTTTTAGATAGCGATAGTTGTATGTGCAGATCATATAAAGTAAATTCAATTATGTAACCAACAATGGAACAAAGCGTACCAATTCAATAGTTGGCTAAAGCATTAAAAGAGCAGCGGCGTGCTAACAAGCATAAATCCAACACCAAAATGTCGACAGTACCTATGTGCTACATCGGAGACAGATCGAAATGCCAAGATTCTCCATAGCAGACAGCTTTAGAAATTTTAAGGACACAGTATTTTTTTTAAAGTTCAAAGAATGGAAAACTCAGAAGATCCGACTAGTGCTCTGGCGCGCTCACTGGTTATTTCCCAATATCATTCCACGCTCTTCAAAATCTGACACGGATTACTATCAAAGTAACGACATCGAAAGCAATCTTAAGTGTTCACTCCCTGAGGGGGAGGAATTGCGCGTTCAAGTTGTATGGGGAGCTGAGGTCTATGGACCATCCGAAACAGGCCACCTCTGCGAAACTCTATCTCGATGGGGATGGAGTGCTGGCGGCGGGGGAGTTAAACGTGATAATGCGGCTGAGTGGATCTATCGGCAGCGCCTATATGGATTAGGAGGCTGGTATAACGTAGGAATAGTTACAAATCCTAAAGATAGAGGCAAATATTTTCTACCGACAAATGAACTAGCAATTCCGAACGACGTAAAATATTTGATAGTAGAAGTTTTTCAAGTTACACCAGCTTTAACTTGTGTAGTTATCGGATTTGCACTCAAGGAAAAATCATCCAGGATTTACGAATCTGAATTGAACAAAAAGAGAATTGGACGGTTTGAGCGAGCGCCTAGGTGGGGCGTTATGAGGATATCGCCTTCAGAAATTAAAAGGCGTGCTATCGAAAGCGCAAGAGCAGAGGTTCGCAATTTCGCACAGTCGTGGTTTCGCACACAACTACCCGGATATTTTTGCAAAACTGATATCCAACGCTTACCCACAGCAGAACTACTCACGACGCTAGCCGACCCGCTATTTCCTGATGATGGAACAAGGTTTACGGCAGGCGAAAGCTGGAGAGACACTATCGCGCGGTCTTCAAGATATGATGTATGGAATGGCCCCGAGGGCATAAACTTTACAAGTGATGACGATGGAGTTCGCGGCGATAAGTTTCATCTGATTGTATCAATGTGCAAATCCAAGATCACGGATGAAGCAATACAATATAGAGGAAAACGATCTGATTCAGCTTACATCTCCTACTGTGGAGAGTTAGTAACGGGAATAATTAGCAACTATGCGAGCGTCGGTTTCTTAACGGAAGCTCTAAAAGATTTAAGGCTAAGTCGGGCGTCCTTGGAGATCCAAAAGGTAGGCCGGAGAAAAGGACTAAAAACACTGGAGAACATCCAGGCATTCTTTGATCGTTCATTAGGCACACCTGCGATTGCTGCCGAACTTAAAACCCGCTCGGAGTTTTTGGGGAACTTTCAACATGACTGCACTAAGTTTACTGCACCAAATTGGCGAAAAGGAGATGCAGACCGCACAATAGCAGAGGAGCTCTGTACTCACACCAAAAATCTTTCAAGCCAAGTCATCAATGAAGAGCACTCTTTGCGAGAACATTTCGAACAACTCTCAAGCATTATTAGTGTTCGGGAAAGCATTAAGGCTCAACAAAGAATGGAAGCTCTAACAATCAGCGCTTTAGTAGTCGCACTTATTTCTTTGGCGACCGCTGTTATTCAGAATCAAGAAGGTCTTAATTTCATCAAGAATCTTTCAAATAGAATATTTGGAATTTAACTCACCTTTTATTCCTTAAATTATTATTTTCAGAAGCAGTACTAATGAGGACGTCGTAGGATCACCGAGCGTCCATTTTTGACCGTTTCAGCTAATCAGGTATTAGTTTTTTGACAACATGTGAAAATCGCTGAGCGCTATAAAACTCAAGTGAGCCGGGCTTTTGCGTCGATTTGATCCCCCTCTCGACAGACGCCAACAATCTTCGGATGCGAGCTATTGAGTAAATGAAAACTTGATAAATCGAATATTTTAAGACGACGCACCTCTGTAAACAGGGCCTCTGGAGGTTGGCTACTCACTTCACCTGACCTCCACGCTCAACGACGCTGTTTCACTGTTTTGCAAAACCTTTCACTCCTTGAAATCCGGATGTTGCTCGGCTTCCCCGCAGAGGGCTTGGTCGAAGGTCTGATTTGTAACGCCGTTGCATTTGCACAAAAAAAGGATACGAAGCCCGCCGGCGGGAGGGGGATAAGTGCTTTTCTGCAGAGCATTTTTTTCCGTAATACGTTTACGGTGCGCATTTCAACGTGGTATGTGCTCAGGGATCTTATACTGAGAAAAATCCTGAGCGCGCCCGATATGACCAACCTTCAACAGTACGACAAAACTTTTCACTTCAATAACGCTAAAGCGCTCATAGAAGCCGGAGGAATACAGTCGCTACGTTATGCTTGCTTAGAAATGAGAATGTTGATAGAGGCTCACGTTTATCAGCGTCTACTTCGTGAAGCAGACGAACTTCCGCGAAGTATTATCAACACCTGGCAACCATACAAAGCCGTACGCCTGCATTGTGAGTTCGATAAATACGCTGACATGGATATGCGCTTAGAAATAACGGACCCTGAAGGAAACAAATTGGACGACATAAACTATCACAACTTAAAAAAGGGAGATTTGACCAAAATCTACAACTCGCTTGGTGGTTATCTGCATTTACCCATGCCAGAAAAGATAGACAGCTATGTCATTGATGCTGATGCGGTACGGGCAATGCTGGATAAATTAGAGCGAATTATAAAAGGGAATTTAATAATCTATAAAGTTAATTACGAGTCCTTTGAGTGTAAAGGATGCGGAAAAGGTATAATCTTTACAAAACACTACCTAGATACACATGATTCTATCTCCTGTCAAAACCCTGATTGCGACCTAGAATATTCTATCCAAAAGGACAAACAACCTTTTGAACTCAGCCTCGAATACCGTGGATTCGCTTGCCATGTATGCAAAAACGAGATCCCCATACCGCTGAATAAGATTGCTGACGGCTATGCCTTTCAATGCAGCACCTGCTTGACTAATTTTAAATTCGAGCTTCAAATTAGAACTGAAACCCCTTTCCCAGATTAATTAAATATCAGGCAGATGAACCATGGACCAAAATATAGGTACAAAAGAAGCTCTGACAAGATACGTTAACTTCGTTCAGCCACCATATTATGCAATTTTGTTGACTGGCGCATGGGGCGCTGGAAAAACTTTCTTCATCAAGAAATTCCTAAAGGAAGTTTTCCCCGCCGAGAAAAAATATATTTACGTGAGTCTTTATGGAGTTGCTAACGCAAGAGATATTCACGCCGCCATATTCCGTGAGTCATATCCAGCACTTAGTGGAAAAGCGGCTAAATTGGTAGGCGGCCTAAGCAAATCCATATTAAGTTTCTGGCAGGTTTCTAATGATTTAAAAATGGAAGACTTAATAAAGGTGCCAAGCCCAGACCTATATATATTTGATGACATGGAACGCTGTCAAATGGCACATGAAGAAGTACTCGGCTACATTAACGAGTTCGTTGAACACGAAGGAGCTAAAGTTATATTGATTGCTAATGAGGCTGAAATTAACGAAGGGACTGACTACAAACGAAAGCGAGAAAAATTAATTGGCAAAACATTTGAAGTATTCCCCGACTTCAATGGTGCAATCGACACCTTTTACTCCGGCATAGGTTCAGACTCTACACGAGAAATGCTTAAATCAAACAAGCTCGAAATTCAAAGAATATACAGACTTTCAGAACTGAATAACCTGCGAATTTTACAGCAAGCGCTTTGGGACTTCGAACTGGTTTACGAGGCAATCGCTGAGGAACACAAAAAAAATGATTCTGCGATGGTTCAATTGTTACAACTTATCCTATCATTTTCATTCGAGATCAGATCTGGACGCCTCGACCGATCCGATTTATTAATGTTACCGGGATTAATGCTCGGCGAAGACAATTGGATCAATGAGGGTGAAAGTAATCCATTCGAAAGGATTAAAAATTCCATTGCCAGATATGAACACTTGGTTGCTGGGGACTTGTTAAGCGCAAACACACTTGTGGATGTGCTGGTTAGCGGCATGATTGACAAGAAAATTATCAGAAGCAATTTAGATAACAGCCCATTATTCGCGAGGATAACTGAAAAATCTTGGAGACTGGTTTGGCATGCGAGCCAAATTGATGACGAAAAATTTTTTGAAGCATTGCGAGATATGGATGAGCGGTTTGACCTAAGGAAATATCATGATGTGCCTGAGATGCTGCATGTTTTTGCGCTAAAGTTATGGCTATCTAGAGAAGGAATTATAGAGACCACAATCGAAAACGTTGTTATCGAAATAAAAAATTACGTTAACGATATATACTCTGACTTCTTAGCTCCATTGTACAAATCTAAAGATTTTTATGCGTATAACGAATCGAGCGATGGTTTGGGATACATCGGGCGAGACACACCTGAATTTTTAGAGGTGAGCCAATTTTTAAGCGAGCAACGGTTGCGAAAAGGGATTGATTGCTACCCTGAATTTGCGGAAAAAGCCATTGCTTTGCTAGAAAATAACCTACGGGGCTTTCATGAGTTACTTACAGGCGATACAGAAGATATCCCTTACTCAAAAATTCCATTTCTTCAGGCACTGGATTGCATTAAGTTTGTTGACCATCTAGTAGCCGTTAATCCGCGAAATCAAGATCAAGTATGCACGTCGATCTGCCTGAGATACAGACAGAGAAGACTGTCTCAAAAATTAAGCGAAGAAACAGAGTGGTTCATAGGTATCATTAAGGAACTACAATCAAGGCTCGCAATCGCAACTGTGCTTCAGCGAGTAAGACTCAGACGCTTGCTGTATGGTTATTTTAAACCCACGCTCGAAGACTATCCTGAACTTAAAGATCGTATAGTCTTTGAAAAGGAGTCAGAAGAGTAAATATAAAAATTAGCTCAAAGTGACGAGCCGGGTCTTTATTAATGATTCGTTTGCGTGCGTCGCGTTCTTGCTGAAATCTGCTGCGTTGTTAGGTGGTGGGGTCGGGCCGTGAGCGTGGACAGCCAGTTGTGCGTTCATTTCCTGCAGAAGGTTTAAAATGTCACAGACGACTTCAAACAGATTCACATCTTTAGAACCAATCCAGTTTTTCGGCGCCTGCACCCGATGGCTGATTCCCGTCACACTAAGACGCAAGCCTTCAATCCGTTCATGCATATCGCCTCCCACCGTCGCGTTGTGCTTCTGTCCCACAACTAAGTTCAGATCACGACCGGTCGCTTGGTGCAGATCGTCGACCGCAGCCAAGCTCGCGGATCCGCCCGACATCAGCTTGAGCGCGCCCAGCGCCTCGATCTTTTTCACCCCACCCACCGATTCGGTCGAATGGTCATCGATCGTCTGCGTGTGGCTCTGGAACTGCTCGCGGTTGTCCAACGCTTCCACTTCGCGCTCGATCGCCTGATCACGGATCTTTCCATCGGTTTGGCGTAGCCAGTTGCCGTCGGCGTCGACGCGCTGCTGAGCGGCTTCGCTGTGCTGCCACACCTGATCACCTTTCGGCACCTTGGGCATGCTCAGGCCGTGCGGCAAGATCGATTGAATGTAGGGTTTGTTCGGCAGACCGTAAGCGAAGCACACCACGACCCGCGTGCCCTCCTCCGGAAAGGCATATATGCCCATTTCCTCGCCACCGGTGGGCAGCGGTAAAGGAACGCCACTGAGCGGCGGCATGGCCGGATCTGGCTCGTCATCCGGACCGAGTACTACAATGTCCACGGCGTAGCGCGGACGGAAGTCGTCGCACAGTCCGGCGTCCGCCGGCGCGTCGGCCACGGCGGTAACCCGGGCAAAGCGCGGCAGGTGATAACCACCGGTGAGTTCGGGGAATTGGCGCTCTACAGCGCGGCGGATTGCGTCGT